>NZ_JAXDSU010000055.1:0-43175 GCF_034090325.1 Anaerococcus porci | reverse complement strand
TATTCATAGTCTAAATGCTCATCTAATTCTGCTTTTAAAAGCTCTTGCATTGTATCGCCTAAAAGATCTTTTAGTGCTTCTTGAATATCTTGTGCACTTTGAGGCTGATATTCTTCAATTAACATTTTTGCTATTTTACTTATTCTTGTTTCTGGTCTTTTTCTTGGCATAAAAATTCCTCCTGGTTAGTTTTTCTTTACCCTAATCAGGAGGTTTCTATACACAAAACTTTACACAGTCTCTAATTATCACTTAATTTTTTCTATTTTAATCATATTTCAACTCTCACTTAATCAAATATCTTACTGACTATATCATTAATTCTATGATTTTTAGCCCTATATCAATTAATATTAGATTAGTTTGATATATTATCTATATACTTCAGCCTTATAGAGTATTAATTATCCATAAATAATGTATCAATTTTCTAATCAAAAAGTGTTTTACAAAAACTTTTTCTGTATTTAGCAATCTTTAGTAATATTGCTATAAGTCTACATATCTGGCTTAATTTTAATTACTCTAATTAGAAATCAGCTCTTATGCTTTAGATATTATTAATATTTTTACTGAAAGAATTCTATGATTAAGACATTATTAAATTAATTAAGCTATTGCCAAGAATCGAAAGATAAACTTCCATTTCATTATCATGAAGAAATTCTTCTATAGTATTCCTTGCTATCATAAAGGCTTCATTTAAAGGATATGCATAGATTCCAGTTGAAATAAGAGGAAAAGCAATTGATTTAATATTATTTTCTTTGGCAAGCTTTAAGGAGTTCATATAAGAATCTTCTAAAAGTTTCCTACACACTTCCTTATAAATTTCATTATATATTGGACCAGCAGTATGGATTATATATTTTTGTTTTAAATTAAACCCATCTGTAATAACAGCTTGCCCCGTTTTTATAGGTGAAAGCTTATCACAAGCTTTTTTTAAGTCTTTTCTTCCTGCAGCTCTAAAAATTTGTCCACAAATTCCTCCACCTTCTAAAAGATCTATATTTGCTGCATTTACAATAGCATCTACATTCAATTTTAAAATATCTTTATTTATTACTTGTAAAGTCATTTTTTCTCCTTTTATACTATTATAACTTGAAAAAATCATTTTGCATAATATAGTTATTTAAATCAACAATTAAAATCAAGCTTTAAGATTTTTAATTTACAAAAAGAAAAATCAAAGTATAATTAAGTTAGAAATTAAATATATTTATAAAAGAAAGAAAAGGGATTATATGCTCAAAAATAATTTTTCAAAGATATCAACTTTTATTCCAGTATACTTTAGAGCTATGAGGGATAAAAATACACCAAAGCTAGCAAAGTTTTTGGGACTTTTTGCAATAGCTTATGCTATTATGCCTGCTGATTTAATTGCTGATACCATTCCATTTTTAGGAATATTAGATGATGCTATTGTTTTGCCATTTTTAATTTATGTGACTAGTAAAATGATACCTGATTCTATTATGAATAGATAGAAAAAGATACTTAAAAGAAAATAAATAAAATTCTAGAGCTGTTAAGTTGTCTAACAGCTCTTTTTTAATTTTTGATTTTAAATGTTTTTGATGAAAACTTATATATTAAAAAGCTAGCAAGTAAGGCAAATAAAAAAATAAATACCGACATTGCCAACATAAATTTAATTTCCCCCAAGTAAACCATTAATGATGGAAATGCAAAGATAAACATATAATATATTCCTAAATTCATTAACACAACTAGGATTGATTTTTGATTGCCTTCCTTATCAAAGGGTTGAAATAAATAATATTGAAATAAAGGTAAAACAGTAAAAAATATCCCATTTAATATTATATAAACTATAGGAAGAATAAAATTAACTATATCCCCATCTATAAATTTAAGGAAAAAAAACATATAAATCAAGGTCATAGCAATAATTGGAATAAGCATAATCTTAAATATATCCCTAAATCTTAACCAAAACATTTTTAATAACTTCTTATCTTCCCTATAAAAACCATAATACAAAAGTGATGAATCGCAATTTTTATAAAAAGCTATAAGAATCTTATCTTGCTTAAAAAGTATATAGGATATTATTGGTATAGCATATATCAAGATTTTATATACCTCATCTGAGCTTACTTTAAGTCTTGATAAAATCCAAAAACATCCAAAACCAACCAGTATAAAAATACCTGTCATTATAAGAGTTGGTTTATATAAAATTCTCCTATGTCTTAAGAAAAATAGTCTATTTAAATACTCAAATCCCTCTACATTTATTTTTTTATTTACCCTTATATCTTTATCTTTAAGCTCAACTAAACTTTTATTTGTATTCTCTGCCTTTTTCATTTGCTCACTATAAGAATTTACAGCCTTTTCTATCATATTATCATAAGCTCTAAAATTCTTTAAAAAACTTATTGAAAAGTATATTCCAAATAAATTTAAAAGCAAAAAAACAAAGCTTAATACTTTTATATCAACTCTTATTAAAAGAGTAAGAAATGATATAAGAAAAACAAAAAATAAAACCAAAATAATTTTTACAAAAGGATTTTTAATAAATTCTTCTTTTCTATCTCCATTTATCCTTGTCCAAAAGGCTGTCATATTTATGATAAAAAAGTAAAGACCTAAGCTGTATAAAAAAGTATAGACTGGATTAATACCTGCAAGTAATAAGGATACTATACAAAAGGCAAGACTTCTACCTATAAAGCATAAAAATGGCTCAAAAAATGTAAAAATCATAGCCAAGTCCTTAGGATAATAATTAAAATTTTTACTTAAATCATTAAACTTATAACCATTATCTAAGATATTGTTTCCTAAAAGATTAAAGGCAATATATACGACAAAGGGAAGACAAGTAAAAAGGAGTTCTTTACCACTTTTAGGAAAAGAACTTAAAATAGATATTCCTAAATCACTTCCAATATCACCTATAAGTTTTACCCAAACACCACTTACAGCTATTACAAAAATAAAACTTAAAAAAGATTTTATAATTTGCCAAATAATTGAAAAAATCGGTATAAAGGTATGCATTATCTGTTTGAAATCATAAAAATAATACTTATCACCTAAGTATTTACCCATCAATGGGATTTTTCTAATCCCATAGATAAGGCCATTGAAGACCTCACTTACCTTAATCCTTTCACTTGTTAAAAATAAACTAAGATAATGATTCATACTCATCCTCCAAATCTTTAAAGTTTTTATCTAGCACTTTTATACTATCATCAGATGTAGTTAAAAGAGTAATTATCTTATCTTCAAAGTCTTTATCATTTTTGATAGATTCGTCAACCTTTTGAAGATTTTTATTATGTAGTAGAACTATGTTATCACAAATATCTTTGGCAAGTTGTAGGATATGAGTTGAAAAAATTATTATATGCTCTTTATGGATTTTTCTTATAATCTTTTTCGTCTCAAATTGAACTACTACATCAAGGCTTGTAAGCGGTTCATCCATAAGAATAACCTTTGGCCTGAGTATTAAAAACATAAGCATTTGAAGTTTATTTTTCATTCCAGTCGAATAACCTTGGATAAGTATATCTATATCATTTATATCAAAATCTACGATCTTAAAATAATCTTCTATAGGTTTTTTATCCTTTATCCTATCCTTATTGGCTTCTATAAAAAACTTAATGAACTCTCTTCCTGTAAGAAATTTGGGAAGATTTGGTTCTGCCACCATGAAAAATACATCTTTGAAGTTTATCTCATTTTTCACCCCATCCTCTTCTAAGAAAACTTTTCCTTCGTCTTTTTTTATCTGTTCACTTATAAGAGAAAAAAGCGTTGTCTTACCTGAGCCATTTCTTCCTAGAAGTGCATAGACTATACCTTCTTCAAATACATAATCTACATTTTCTAAAACCTCCTTTTTGCCAAATGATTTGGATAAGCCTTCTATAATTAACTTCACGTATCCTCCTTTTTTACAAATATAGCATAAAAATCAAATATAGAAAACTGCTATAAAGCTAAAGCCTTATAGCAGCAAACTAAAACTATGCTATTTGTCCACCAGTAACTTCTAAGTCATCACCATCATGATTTACTATAGCTCTAATCGCAGCATTTAGTCCCTTAACTATATCATCAAGGTTCATAGAAGCTGTATTTGGCTTATCTAAAACTTGATTTGGTAAAAATGGTACGTGGATGAACCCCGCTTTAATATTTCCATATTTTTCAGCCAAGTAAAGTGCTTGATACATTATATGGTTACAAACAAAGGTCCCAGCGCTATTTGAAATAGAGGCTGGAATATTTTCTTTTTTAATTTCTTCAACCATAGCCTTTATAGGAATTGATGCAAAGTAAGCATTTTTACCATCTTCTCTAATTTTGACATCTATAGGTTGATTTCCTTCATTATCTTCTATTCTTGCATCATCTTGGTTTATAGCTACTCTTTCAACAGTTAAATCGTACCTTCCACCAGCTTGACCTACACAAAGAATAACATCTGGTTTAACTTCTTTTAATTTTTCTTCAAGCACATCTGCTGATTTGTGAAATACTGTTGGTATTTCAAGTTTTATAACTTCTACACCCTCTATATTTTCATCAATTCTTTTAACCGACTCAATAGCAGGATTAGTAGTTTCTCCACCAAAAGGATCAAATCCTGTTACTAATATCTTCATAATATCCCCTCTCTTTCTTATTATATAATTACCCAAAGATTTTAATATTAAATATAATATTTTAAAAAGCTTATATGCTTAATTTTCTTCTGTTTTATTTGATTTTATCCAAACACATACTTTATTTTTATAAACTAATGATTTTAAAGACTATATTCTATCTTTATAATTTCATCATTATAAAAATTAAGACTTATTCAATGTTAAAAAACTTATTTATATCATCAAAAACATCTATGTTATTTTCTTCATTTAAAACTTCATGCTTCATTTTGTCATATATTTTATAGTCTATATTTTCATATCCTAATGATTTTAAAATACCAAGGCTTCTTTTTATTCCTTCTTCTCCTCCTGTCACATCATCATCTATTCCATTTAAAGAAAGGATTTGGAGGTTCTTATTTCTAAGTTTATATTTTTTCTTTTCATTTAGTCCTTTTACAAGGGAAAACAAAGAAACATTACTTTTTGCAAGAAATCCATTAAGCCTCATTGGATCATTTTCCTTTATCCTTATATTTTCTTTATTATAAGATATCCAAGATGAATCTTTTGAAGTGATTCCTGATAGTTTATCTAAAAGCTTTGACCTTCTTTTCTCTCCTAGATAAAAAGAGATTATATTTCCCAAAAATACACCTATACTAGCTATTGGAATATAAGAAACAGTTCCTGTAAGAACTAATTTATCTATAGTTTGATCATTCTCTTTCAAATAATTTCTTGCAATTAAGGAACCCATGGAATGACCAAGCATATAAATTTTTTTGTCCTTATGAAGCATCCTTATATACTTATTTACAATTACCTGGTCATCTATAAGCTCATGATAGTCTCTTATAAAGCCTGAAGGATGATTTTCTGAAATACTTTTCCCATGTCCCCTGTTATCAGCTATAACTACAGCATATCCCTTATCATTTAGGTATTTTGCAAATTCTAAATAATTTAAAGAATGTTCTAGCATTCCATGGATTATCTGAACTACAGCTTTGGGCTTTTCTAAATCAAATAAATTTACATATAAATCGAATCCATCGCTATTAGTTAAAATTATTTTTTTCCTATCCTTAAGGTTTTTTTCCTCTTTTATAAAAAACCTAGATCCATTTTTTAAATCTTTATAATTTTTATACTTAAAGGCATAAAAGATTTGAGGTAGAAGGATAAAAAATAATAAAACAATTATATATTTCATCTTCCAATCTCCCTTACATTAAAGGCAGTATTTCCCCTACCAAAATCTTTTGTCTCAAACTCAACCTTAGTATCTTTCTTTATAGTCCTGTAAGACTCATCAGATATAATTTCAGAATAATGAAAGAAATAATCTTCTCCACCATCTGTTTCAATAAAACCATATCCTCTTTTATTGTCAAAAAATTTAACCCTACCTTCTTTCATTTTTATCCTTTCTAGCAGAAAATAAAATCCTTAAGCTATAATCCTTGACTTGGGCAAATGTGTCCTCATCTAATATTTTTATATCAGTGAAGTTATTGTTTTTAAGTAAGGCTTTCATAAAATCTATTGAATAGTATCTTTCTATTTGATTTTCTACAATTCTTTTGTATGAACCATCATTATTTTTTATAAAAAAATTAAGTTCCATATCAATTATGTCGCCTTCTTTTATATTATCCCGAGTGTAGAATATATCTTCATATTCATATACAAACGAGTTCGACCCGAAAACTTGATCCATTTTATAGGCTGAATTTATATCAAAGACTAAAAGTCCACCTTCTTTTAAATTCTTATAAGAATTTTTAAATAATTTTCTCAACTCATCTTCATCAGTAACATAGTTTATAGAATCAAGAAGGATTACTATTAAATCATACGAATTTTCATTTAAAAAATCTACCATATTGTAATTATATAAGCTTACATTATCTTCTTGATGTTTTTTAGAAAAAACCTCAAGCATAGACTGAGATAAGTCAAGGGCATCTATATGGTCAAAATCATCAAAAAAGTATTGGGTTAGCATACCAGTGCCGCATGCTAACTCCAACATCTTAACTTTTTTTATCTTATATTCATCACATAGTCTTTTTATATTTTGGCTATACTTTTCATATTCCAAATCAAAAGATAGTTTATCATATATATAGGCAAAATCTTTATACATTACTTATATTCAATTTCCTTATAAGACTCTTTTGTTTTTTCTAAAAGGTCTTGATATTTTTCAAGCTTTTCGCGTTCTTCATTTACTACTTTTTCTGGTGCTTTTGATACAAAACCTTGGTTGTTTAATTTTCCTTCTGCTCTTTTTATTTCAGATTCAATATTTTTAATCTCATCTCTTAGTCTTTTTCTTTCCTTATCATAGTCTATAAGATTTTCTAAAGGAATATATATTTTAAAGTCATTAAAGATAAGATTTACTGCATCTTCTACTTCCTTATCTTCAGCTATTATAGATATTTCACCAGACTTAGAAAGATTAATAAATTGACCCTTTAAATCATCTAAGAAACTTCTTGTTTTCTCATCAGATGAATATATTACAAGATCTTGTCTAGTTTTTGAACCAAGATTTAAAGTTTGTCTTTGATTTCTTATTGATTTTATAGCTTCAATTGCTCCATCTACAATTCTTGCTTCATTATCAAAGTTAAAGTCATCACTAGCCTTTGGCCAATCTTCAACTATAAGCATATCCTTTTTATTTGGCAATTGCTTGTAGATTTCTTCTGTTATAAATGGCATAAAAGGATGAAGAAGGGCTATCATATCTTTTAGAACATATACTAAAACTTTTTTAACTGTGGACTTAGCCTTATCATCTTCTGAGTTTAGTCTTTCCTTGGCAAATTCTATATACCAATCACAAAACTCTTCCCATATAAAGTCTTCAATCCTACTTGCAGCAAGACCAATTTCATACTTATCTAGGTTTTTAGATACCTCTTCTATAACATTATTTAATCTTTTAAGTATCCACTTATCCTCAAGACTTAGGTCAAAATCTTTAAATTCTACATCGTCAGACTCATCTATATTCATTAAAACAAATCTTGTTGCATTCCAAAGTTTATTTGCAAAGTTTCTACTTGCAATAATTCTTTTTTCATCATAACGCATATCATTTCCTGGAGAATTCCCAGTTATTATTGTAAACCTTAGGGCATCTGCGCCATAGTTATTTACTACATCAATTGGATCAACTCCATTTCCAAGGGATTTTGACATCTTTCTACCTTGAGGATCTCTTATAAGACCTGTGAATAAAACATGGTCAAACGGAATCTTATCTGTATTATAAAGAGAAGAAAATACCATTCTTATAACCCAGAAAAAGATTATATCATAGCCAGTAACAAGAATATCTGTTGGGAAGTAGTATTTATAATCTTCTGTTTCATCAGGCCAACCTAAGGTTGCAAAAGGCCAAAGAGCTGATGAAAACCAAGTATCGAGGGTATCTTCTTCTTGGGTAACCTTCTTACCTTCTAGCATTCCATTTTCATCTGGATCATCTTCAGACACAATAATCTCTCCATCTTCAGTATAGAAAACTGGGAGTCTATGGCCCCACCATAATTGTCTAGATATACACCAATCTCTAATATTTAAAAGCCAATTCATATAGGTCTTTCCTATAGATTCTGGAATTAAATTTAATTCACCATTTTTATAGACTTCTATTGCTTTTTTGGCAAGATCTTCCATCTTAACAAACCATTGTTTAGAAATCAATGGTTCTATAACAACCTTTGTCCTTTCACTATAACCTACAGCATGCTCTATAGTTTCAGTCTTAATTAAAAGATTTTCTTTTTCTAAATCTTCTATTATTAGCTCTCTTGCCTTATACCTATCAAGACCTGAATATTTACCATAGCCTTCTTTAATGTGGGCAGCCTCATCTATAACTACACATTGTCCCAACTTATGTCTTTTTCCAACTTCAAAGTCGTTAGGATCATGGGATGGAGTGATTTTTACACAACCTGTACCAAATTCCATATCTACATAGGAATCTTCAATTAAGGGAATCTTTCTTCCTACAAGAGGAAGTATTAAGTTTTTCCCAATTTTATCCTTAAATCTCTCATCTTCTGGATTAACTGCTACTGCCAAATCTCCAAACATGGTTTCAGGCCTTGTTGTAGCTATGGTTATATAATCATCACTATTTTCAAAGAAATATTTTATATACCATAAGTGTCCCTCTTGATCCTTATGATATACTTCTGCATCTGATAAAGCAGTTTTTGCTTCAGGGTCCCAGTTTACAATCCTATTTCCCCTATAGATTAGACCTTCATCATACATCTTTTTAAAGACATGTCTTACAGCTTTTGTAAGATTTTTATCCATAGTAAAGGAATCCCTATCCCAATCGCAAGAAACTCCTATCGTTCTTAATTGTTTTTTTATGGTTCCACCATATTCTTCGGTCCAATCCCAACATTCTTTTAAAAACTCATCACGACCAAGCTCATCCTTGCTCTTTCCTTCATTTCTTATTTTTTCAACAACCTTAGCCTCAGTTGAAATTGAGGCATGATCTGTTCCCGGTATCCAACAAGCTTCAAAACCTTGCATTCTCTTATATCTGATTATAATGTCTTGAATAGTATTATTTAAGGCATGACCTAGATGAAGTTTTCCAGTTATATTTGGTGGTGGCATAACTATAGTAAATGGTTTTTTATCCTTATTAACTTTTGACTTAAAATAGCCACCCTCTTCCCATTTTTTATAAATATCTTTCTCAAAATCTTTAGGTTCGTACTTTGTTTGCATAAAATCTCCTAACTAAAATAAATTAAAAAATGGTAACACATTCTCTAGGACGAGATTATCGCGTTACCACCTATATTCCTTTTATAAAAGGCTCTTATTTGCATATATGCATGCTACAATTAAACTATTTCAAACTAACCTTCATAGGTTTTTCTTAAAGACTTCCACCAACCGTCTTCTCTCTATAAAGATCCACCTACTACTCCTTTTTGTCAAAGTTTAGTATTTAATTCTTTAATCATTATATTTTACTTTAAAAAAATGTCAATATTCTTATATTATTCCTTTTTTTATACTTTTCTATGAATAAATAGAAAAAATACCATAAATATCGAATAAAAGGAAAAGATAAAATAAAAGCCTTTAAATATAAGCTTGTATAAATATATAAAAATAGAAAACGATTATTATGCTTGGATTTTTATAAAAAAATGCTATAATTATATTAGAATCTAATGTAAGGAGGTGGTAGCTTAATGAAGCTAAGTATAAATATTCTTTCAGATACTAGCGGATATGCAACTGAGCAAATTGTAAAAGTTTCTCTTAGTCAATTTGATGTTGATACTATTATAAATATATATCCTGATATAAGAGATATTGATTCTTTGAAAGATAACTTAGAATTTATAAGAAAGACTAATGAAAACTTTTTCATCTACCACTCATTTCAAGATTCACAGATGAATGTGTATATCAATAACTTTTGTGAGCTAAATAATATATCATATGTAGACATTACTGGATATTCTATAAGGAATTTATCAAAAAAACTCAAACTAAAACCTAAAAATAGGTACTCTAGCCAAAGTCTTTATGAGAGCATTCACTTTAAGACTATGAATGCTTTTGACTTTGCCATAAAATATGATGATGGTAAGGATTTTAGATCACTAAAAGCTTGTGATATAGCTATTATTGGAGTTTCTAGGTCATCTAAGACCCCCCTATCTATCTATCTTGCTAGTAAGGGTCTTAAGGTATGTAATATACCTATACTATTAAAGGCAAGCCTACCTAGAGAATTATTTGAAATAGATTCAAATAAGATTTTTGGTCTCACTATAGATGAGAATAGGTTAAAAAGTCTTAGGGAAGAAAGACTGAAAAGTTTAAATATCTTCAGTGAAAGTAAGTATTCAGATATTAATGAAATAAGAAAAGAACTTAAATATGCTAAAGATATTATGGATGACTTATCTTGTAAAATTATAGATGTTACAAATAAGTCAATAGAAGAAACTTCTGATATCATAGTTAATACGTTAAATGAATACGAAAGGGGAAAAAAATGACAGAAAAATACGTATACAATTTTAACGAGGGCGACAAATCAATGCGCTCATTACTTGGTGGTAAGGGCGCAAATCTAGCAGAAATGACAAATATGGGCATCAATGTACCATATGGTTTCACAGTTTCAACAGAAGCTTGTGCAAGATTTTATAAGGAAGATAAAAAGATTTGGGACAGTCTAAAAGATGAAATCACAAGGCATATCAAAGACCTTGAAGAACACAATAAGAAAACCTTTGGTTCTACCGAAGACCCATTATTAGTATCAGTAAGAAGTGGTGCTCCTGTTTCAATGCCAGGTATGATGGATACAATCTTAAACCTTGGTTTAAATGATGATGCAGTTATAGGCCTTAGCAAAAAAACAAATAACGAAAGATTTGCTTATGATTCTTATAGAAGATTTATACAAATGTTTGCAGACGTTGCTATGGGAATTGATAAAAATAATTTTGAAAAAGTACTTACAGCCAAGAAAAGAGCAAATGGTGTAAAAGAAGATACTGACCTTACAGCAGAAGATTTAAAAGAGGTTGTAGAAGAATACAAGTTAGTTTATAAAACTCTAAAAGGCGAAGACTTCCCACAAGATCCTAGAGAACAGCTTGATGCGTCAATAACTGCAGTATTTGCATCATGGAATAACGAAAGAGCAATCCTTTATAGAAAACTTAATGATATTGATGATTCTATGGGAACCGCAGTAAATGTTCAATCAATGGTATTTGGTAATATGGGTGATAATTCTGGTACAGGAGTAGCTTTCTCAAGAAATCCAGCTACAGGTGAAAACAAACTATTTGGTGAATACTTAATAAATGCTCAAGGTGAAGACGTAGTAGCAGGAGTTAGAACACCTAAAGAAATTGCCACCTTAAAGGAAGCTATGCCTGATGTCTACCAAGAATTCTATGACACAAGCGAAAAACTTGAACAACATTACAAAGATATGCAAGATATGGAATTTACTATACAAGATGGTAAATTATATCTACTCCAAACAAGAAATGGTAAAAGAACTGCTCAAGCTGCAGTAAAAGTTGCTGTAGATATGGTTCATGAAGGCCTACTCGATGAAAAAGAAGCAATTCTTAGGGTAAATCCTAAAGACTTAGATGGAATCCTTCACCCTACCCTATCTCAAAAAGCAATAGATGAAAATACCCCAATTGCAAAAGGTCTTGCAGCAAGTCCAGGAGCTGCTGTAGGTTATATTGCCTTTACAGCAAAAGAAGCTAAGGAAAGAGCTGCTAAGGGTGTTGATGTAATTCTTGTACGTGAAGAAACAAGCCCTGAAGACTTAGAAGGCATGGTATCAGCTACAGGAATACTAACTGCAAGGGGTGGTATGACAAGCCATGCTGCCGTAGTTGCAAGAGGTATGGGAAAATGTTGTGTATCTGGTGCCCATGATATAGAAGTTATAGAAGATGAAAGAGTTGTATTAGTTGACGGTAAAGAGTTGACAGATGAAAACATAATCTCTATAGATGGTTCTACAGGAAATATCTATCTAGGAGAGCTTGAAACACAAAATCCAAAACTTGAAGGTGACTTCGGTGAATTTATGGGTTGGGTTGATAAGTATCGTGATATGAAAGTTAGAACAAATGCCGATACACCAAATGATGCTAAACAAGCCCTCGAATTTGGAGCAGAGGGAATTGGTTTATGTAGGACAGAACATATGTTCTTTAAAGCTGATAGAATCTTCCAAGTAAGAAAGATGATTCTAGCTCACAATAAAGAAACTAGAAAAGAAGCCCTAGATAAAATTCTTCCAATGCAAGAAGATGACTTCTATAAAATCTACTCACTCATGGGTGAAAGACCAGTTACAGTAAGACTATTAGATCCACCTCTTCACGAATTCTTACCACGTGGACAAGAAGAGATAAGAACTCTAGCTGAAGACTTAAATATGGAAATAGCTCAAGTTAAGAAAAGGATATTAGACCTTGAAGAAGTAAACCCAATGCTTGGATTTAGAGGACTTAGACTTGGGGTAAGATACCCAGAAATCTCAAGAATGCAAGCAAGAGCTATAATTCAAGCTGCTTTACATTGTCATGAAGATGGAATTAAAGTTGTTCCAGAAATAATGATTCCACTTTCATCTGATGCAAAAGAACTTTCTTATGTAAAAGAAGAAGTAAAAGATGAAATTGAAAAAGTATTTGAAGAAAAAGGTAAAAAAATCGACTATCTACTAGGTACAATGATTGAAATCCCAAGAGCTGCCATAACAGCTGATGAAATTGGAGAAATAACTGACTTCTTCTCATTTGGTACAAATGACCTTACACAAATGACATTTGGACTTTCAAGAGATGATGCTGGTAAATTCTTAGACTTATACCTTGATAAGGACATCTTTGCAAAAGACCCATTCCAAGTACTAGATCAAAAGGGTGTTGGTTTCTTAGTAGAAACTGCAGTAGAAAAGGGCAAAAAAGCAAATCCTAACCTTCACTTAGGTATATGTGGAGAACATGGTGGAGAGCCAACTACAGTTAAATACCTATATGGAGTAGGACTTGACTATGTATCTTGTTCACCATTTAGAGTTCCTATAGCAAAACTTGCAGCAGCACAAGCAGCTATAGAAAATCCTAGGAAAAAATAATATAAAAAAGTAGATGAAAATCAATTTTCATCTACTTTTTATTACTCTCTAAAATTCATTATAAATTCATAAAAATTTTTATTATGTGATTTAAATCACTGACTTAACTCTCCCCTTCCTTATATAATTGACATATAAATAAAGAAACTATTTAAATTAACATAAATTATAGGAGGCTACAATGAAGGCATATGAAAATTTTAAGGGTCAGATTTGGAAAGACGAAATAAATGTTCGTAATTTTATCCTAGAAAATTACACCCCCTACGAAGGTGATGAATCTTTTTTAGTAGGTATGAGTGAAAAAACTAAAAAACTTCACCATATAGTTGATGAAATGATTAAAAAAGAAGTCACTGAAAATTATAGAAATGCTGATACTACAAGATTTGCAACAATAGATGGATATGACGAAGGCTACATTGATAAAGAAAATGAAGTTATATTTGGTCTTCAGACAGATGAAGCTCTTAAAAGAATTGTAAATCCATATGGTGGATATAGGATGGTTGAACAAGCACTAGATGCTTATGGTCAAAGTATGGATAAAACTTTAGAAAAAACTTTTAAAGAATTCAGAAAAACTCACAACCAAGGTGTGTTTGATGCTTATACGAAGCAAATTAGAAAGGCTCGTTCAGTAGGACTTTTAACAGGTCTTCCAGATGCCTATGGACGTGGTAGAATAATCGGTGATTATAGAAGAGTAGCTCTATATGGTATGGATAGACTAATTGAAGAAAAGATAAAAGACTTAGATAGACTTCCTATAAGTGAAGAAGATATAGAAGCTTCCATTAGACTTAGGGAAGAAGTTTCTGAACAAATTAGGGCTTTAGGTAAAATTATCAATATGGCAGATAAGTATGGTTTTGATATAAGAAGACCAGCTGAGAATGCAAAAGAGGCTGTTCAATGGCTATATTTTGGATATCTTGCTGCAGTTAAAGAAAATAATGGTGCTGCAATGAGCCTTGGCAGAAATACTACATTCATAGACTGTTATATCCAAAGAGATATGAAAAAAGGACTAATTGATGAAAAGATAGCTCAAGAATTAATAGATCAACTTGTTATTAAACTAAGACTTGTAAGACACTTAAGAACACCTGAATATGATGAAGTGTTTGGTGGAGACCCAACTTGGGTTACAGAATCAATCGGTGGTATTGGACTAGATGGGAGAAGTCTTGTTACAAAAACAGCCTTCCGCTTCCTTCACACCCTTACAAATCTTGGTCCATCTCCTGAACCAAATATGACTGTACTTTGGGCAAAAGATTTACCAAAAGCTTGGAAAAATTACTGTTCAAAAATGTCAATTAATACAGATTCAATCCAATATGAAAATGATGATTTGATGAGAAATATGTATGGTGATGACTATGCTATAGCATGCTGTGTATCTGCTATGGAAGTTGGAAAAGAAATGCAATTTTTCGGAGCACGTGCAAATCTAGCTAAATCACTCCTCTACTCTATAAATGGTTCAATTGATGAAAAGAAGAGAAATAAGGATGGGTCATTTATAAAAGTATTTGATGATATAGAAAAAATTGAAGATGATTACCTTGACTATGATAAGGTAATGAAAAACTACAAGAAAGTTTTAGCGGAAGTTGCTGAAATGTATATAAAAGCTTTAAATACTATTCACTTCATGCATGATAAGTACGCATATGAAGCTGGACAAATGGGTCTTTTAGATACAAAAGTCAAGATAAATATGGCGTGTGGAGTTGCGGGTCTTTCAATTGCTGCTGACTCACTTTCAGCCATAAAATATGCTAAAGTTAAGCCAATAAGAGATAAAGATGGTATAGCGGTTGACTTTGAGACTTTTGGGGACTTCCCTAAGTATGGGAATGATGATTCAAGAGTTGATGATATTGCTGTAGAAATTTTATCCTATTTCTCAGATGAACTTAAAAAACACCCAACATATAAAAACGCCCACCATACCCTATCTGCCCTTACAATCACTTCAAATGTAATGTATGGTAAAAAAACTGGTTCCACACCAGATGGAAGAAAAGTTGGTGAACCATTTGCCCCAGGTGCAAACCCAATGCACGGACGTGATGAAAATGGTGCACTTGCATCTCTTAATTCTGTAGCTAAACTTCCATATGAGTGTGTTTGTGAAGATGGCATTTCAAATACTTTTACTATAGTTCCAGATGCCTTAGGTAAAGAAAATAAACAAAGAGTAGAAAATCTTGTAAATATAATGGATGGCTACTTTGGACAAGATGCCTTTCATTTAAATGTAAATGTCCTTCAAAGAGAAAAATTGATGGATGCTTACAATAATCCGGAAAAATATCCAAACTTGACTATTAGGGTTTCAGGATATGCTGTAAGATTTAATAGGTTAACAAATGAGCAAAAAAGAGAAGTTCTTCAAAGGACATTCCACGATATAGCTTAAATATATTAAAATAAAAGATAAGGAGAGGACAATATGCTAAGATTACATTCTATAGAGACTATGGGACTTGTTGATGGACCAGGAATTAGAACTATATTTTTCTTACAAGGTTGTCCTCTTCACTGTATTTACTGTCATAATCCTGACACCCAAAATACACTAAAGGGTAAAGAAGTAAGTGTAGACTATCTTGTAGAAAAAGCAAAAAGAATGAAGCCTTATTTCAAAAATGGTGGCGGTGTAACTATTTCAGGTGGAGAACCTCTTATTCACGGAAAAGACTTAATCAAATTGATAGATAGTCTACATAAAGAAAATATCCATGTATGTCTTGATACATCAGGAATTGGAAATAGTAATTACTACGAAGAAATAATAGATAAAGTCGATCTTATACTTTTAGATATAAAACACTATAACATCCTAGGTTTCAAGGAAATGGTTGGATTTTCAAATGATAAGCTTTTGAAATTTATAGACTATATAAAAAACTCCTTTACCCCTATTTGGATAAGACATGTCATGGTCCCAGGCTTTACTGATAGCAAAGAAGATATGGAAAACTTTGTTAAATTCATTCATCCAATAAGTAAAAATATAGAGAAAATTGAAATTCTACCCTACCACACCCTAGGAATAAAAAAATATGAGGAAATCGGAAAAGACTATAAACTAAAAGGTGTTGAAGCAATGGATAAGAAAAAAGCTAAGTCACTTGAATCTTACGCTAACTCTTTGCTAGAATTGTATAGAAAGGAAAGCGTAAAAGAAAAAACGCAAAAGTGATAAAATGAGCCTTGATTATGGAAAAATTGACTTATTTAATTTTTTGACAAAAAAAGAACTTGATAGACTTTCTAAAGATGTTAAAATAAAAGAATATAAAAAAGGAGAAACTGTTTTCTCTCCTGGAGATAAGCCAGAAAAAATGTTTGTAATATATGAAGGTTTTATAAAAATATTCATGCTAATATCAGATGGACGCGAACAAATTCTATATATTTATGGCAAAGGTGAATTTGTTGGAGGACACAACATGTTGAAAAACGAAGATTATATATATCATGGTCTTGCTACAAGTGATGTCAAGATAATTGAGCTTGATAAATATGACTTTAGTGTACTTATAAACAACAAGATTTTTCTTAGAAGACTTATAGACCAATCTTATAAGAGAATAAGAAAAAGTGAAAAACTCATAGATAGACTTATTGTAATAAATGCTGATATGAAAGTTGCAAAGCTATTAATTGATTTAATTGGAATCTATGGAAAGGTTAAAGATAATGGAACTATTCTACTTGATACAAATATAACACGCCAAGAGCTTGCTTCATACGCAGGTATATCAAGAGAAACCATGTCTAGAAAATTATCTTACCTTGAGGATATGGGAATCATAGATTTAGAAGATAAGGGAAAAATCCTTATAAAAAATATGAAAGAATTAAGAAAGTTTACTCTTTAATAAGAGGGTCGGGTCTGTAAATAGTTTTATGTATCAACCTGACTCCTGATAAAAGGGTAAGGGTTGATACAATTTTTTATGTATCAATCTCTGTCCATTCCTATAGGATGGAGCTTATTTTAATTTTATACGAACTGAATAAACTGTCAAATTTTCATGAAAATTTCCAGCTGATTTTATAGTTTTTTTTACCTGTTTTTAAAACCTCCCTTCAAAAAATATTGATAATTGGGATAAGATTTGATCCCAGCCACAAATTCTACTTGCCCATTTGCTTGAGGCATCTACCATTGCAAGGTACAAGCTTTTTTGTAGTGCGCAGTCATTTGGAAATATTGTTTTATTTTTAGTTACTTTTCTTAGTTGTCTATTGAAGTTTTCCTTTGTCTTTGTTGTATGTATTAATTTTCTTATTCCTTCTGGGTATTTGAAGTAGGTTAGAAGTTTAAGTCCAATTGTTTTGCCATGAATTTACACACATAGGATACTTTTTACATCACTTATCTTCAAATATGTCTAGGTTTGTTAAGACTAGTTCTTCTGTTGGTGCTTTACACAATCTCTTTGTCGACAATCTGAGGCCATCTGGCCTAATTTTTTTTGAGCTTTTTTTGGCAATCAGGACATATTCCTGTAAATTCAAAATTGTGTCCTTTTATCAAAAAGCCTGTTTCTGATTCTATTTCGTCTTCTATATTATGTATAGGACAATTATCTAAAATAAACCTCCTATTACAACTTATGCAAGTTATGAAGTGTTTATGGTTAATATCATTTAATTGAAAATATGATATACCGTCTGAATTTGTATTTTTTAATAGAAGATTTTCATCAGCCATTGTATTTAGATTTCTATAAATAGTTGATAGATCTAGATTTTTATTCTTTTTTTTACATATATCAAAAATTTCTTCAGCAGAAACAGGTTCTTCATTTGCAATAATAATTTCTAAAATTAATATTCTTTTTTTGGTAACTCTCAACTTCTTGTCTCTTAGTATTTCTTCTATATTCACCATTTTCACCTCTATTTTAATAATATACCATATTGACAAAAAATAAAATAATAATATAATATTCACTGCAAATGATTTGCAAGAAGGAGGTTATATGAAAAGAAAATTACTAGGTATCTTGTTAGTGCTTTGTGTATTTATAACAGGGTGTGCAAAAAATGAAACGAAAGATAAAATAAATTCAAATGAAGTAAATAAAAGTGAAAACAAAGAAACTATTTATGCATCTTTTTATCCTATATATAATTTAACAAAACAAATTGCAGGGGATAAGTATAATGTAGAATCTTTTACTAATCTTAATACAGAAGTTCATGATTTTGAACCATCAGCAAAAGAAATGGCAAAACTTTCAGGTGCAAAGCTTCTTATCTTAAACGGAGCAGGTTTGGAATCATGGGCAGATAGTGTGAGAAATTCAGTAGATGTAGAAATTTTAGACTCATCAAAAGGTGTTGATTTAATAAAATCAGAAGAAGATGACCATCACCATGAAGATAAACACGATAATCATGAAGATGAGGATAAACATGATCACCATGAAGGGGATCATCATGAGCATGGTTTATACGATCCACACATTTGGTTGTCTCCTAAGAATGTAATAATTCAAGCTAATAATATAGCTAATAAATTAGGAGAAATAGATTCAACTAACAAAGAATATTACCAAGAAAACTTTGAAAAAATAAAAAAAGAACTTGAAGAAATTGACAGTAAGTATAGTGACTTATTAAAAAATAAGAAGAATAGAAAGATTTTAGTTGACCATGAAGCTTTCTCATACCTTGCAAGAGATTATAATCTCGAACAAATTGCCTTAACTTCAATTACATCTACTAATGAAACAGATGCTAATACTATGAAAAAAGCTATAGACTACATTAAGGATAATAATATAAGTGTTGTATTTTATGAAAAAGGTGGTTCTGATAAAAATGTAAAAACTCTTGCCGATGAATTATCTATTGATATAAAGCCTATAAACACTATAGAATATGCTAATGATGAAGATTTGAAAGAAAATAAAACTCTTCAAGAATTACTTAAAGAAAATCTCGAATTAATAGAAAGCAGTCTAGAATAAATGAAAGAGGTAGAAGTTAAAGACTTATATTTTTCCTATAATAAGGAAGATATCCTTAAAGGGTTAAGTTTTGACCTTTATCAGGGAGATTTTTTGACGATTCAAGGTGAAAATGGATCGGGAAAATCTACTTTAATAAAATTGCTATTAAATGATTTAAAAAAGAAATCTGGAGAGATTAAGTTGTTTGGAGAAGCTATAGAAGACTTTAATGACTATACAAAAATTGGTTATGTACCCCAAATCAATGATTCCAGTAAATTGTCCTTTCCCATAACTAGCAGGGAATATGTAGTATTAAACTTATATAATAAGTTCAATATTTTTAATAGACCAAGTAAAAAGTGCTTTGAAAAGGTAGATGATATTTTCGATATTTTAAATATAGGGAATTTGATAGATGAGCCCTTTAACAAGCTTTCAGGAGGACAGGCTCAAAAAGTTATGATAGCTAGAGCTATGGTCAATGATCCAAAAGTACTTCTTTTAGATGAGCCTACAGTTGGGGTTGATGAAAAATCTAAAAGAAAATTTTTAAAGCTTCTAACACACTTAAATGACAAACACAATATCACAATTCTTATGATAAGTCATGAGATGGATATTGTAAGAGATTTTTCAAAAAGAGAAATTAGACTTAAGAATGGAAGGATAGTAGATGCTTAGTTATGCATTTATGCAAAGAGCCCTACTTGTAGGACTAATGCTTTCTATAATAATACCTATGATTGGTATTGTGATGATAAATAGAAGGACATCAATGATAGGTGATGCTCTTTCTCACTCATCACTTGCAGGGGTTGCCCTAGGACTTATAATTGGTATAAATCCTATATTTACATCTGTATTAATATGTATTATAGCAAGTTTTGCAATTGAGTTAATAAGGAAAAAATTTAATAGTTTTGGAGATATGGCAACAGCAATTATAATGAGTCTTGGTATAGGACTTGCAGCTATTATGTCGGATTTTACACCTGGTGGAACGAGTTTTGAATCATTTTTATTTGGTTCAATAACAAGTGTATCTAAGGAAGATTTAATTATAGTAAGCGTGATTTTTTTACTAGTATTATTATTTAGTCTTTACCTTTATTATCCACTTCTTTATAATTCTATTAGTCCTTTAATGGCGAGACTTTCTGGAGTTAATTCAAAACTGGTATCATCTATATTTACATTTTTAACTGCAATAACGGTTGCTATTTCAGCAAAAACAGTAGGAGCTTTGATGATATCATCTTTAATGGTTTTACCTGTTGCAAGTTCACTTATGATATCAAAATCATATAAGGAAACTTTTATAAAGTCTATAATTATAGCAATAATTTATATGATGTTAGGTATATCAGCAAGTTTTTATCTAGGAATAAAGCCAGGAGGGGCTATAGTTGTTATAGCAGTAATTGGAATGGTACTTTCTTTAATAATCCAAAAATTCAAAAAGATGGGTTGATGCAAATTGAATTAATCTTTGCAAAATCAATTACAAGTCTCTCTAAGATAGTTTGATCTTAATGAGAAAGTAAGTTTGTTAGTAAATTATCTAAGAGAAACGTGTAATATTGCAAAGATAGAAATTTACAATATGCATTGACTCTTTTTTTGTGCTTATTTTTCTATGTTATAATTATTAAAAGAGATAAATAGAAAGGTTAGATATGAAGATTATAATTTCACCTGCAAAAAGGTTTATACAATATGATAGAGAAAAAACAGAAGATTTAATATTTGAAAGAGAGACAAGAGAGCTTGTAGAAATGATGAGACAATATAGTATTTCGGATCTTGCCAATATGTTTTCTTGCAACGATGAGCTTGCTATAAAGGCATATTATGACTATAAGGAGTTTGATTTTGATAATTTAAAAAATCCAGCTCTTTTTTCCTATGATGGTTTAGTTTTTAAGCAATTTAATAAAGAAGATTTTAATGATCTAGATTATTTAAATAATCACGTTTATATAATATCAGCACTTTATGGTTTATGCAGACCCTTTACAGGTATAAGTGATTATAGGCTCTACATGGATTCTAAAAAATTAGATATGCATGGATTTTGGGCTGATAAGATTTATAAAAAAGTATATGAAGATGAAGACTATATAATTAATCTTGCCAGCAAAGAATATTCCTCTCTATTAAGAAAATATCTAAAAAAAGGGCAAATCCTTCTGACCTTAACATTTAAAGAGAATAGAAATGGCAAGATAAGGTCAATAGTATCTTATACAAAGCAAATGCGTGGAAAGATGTTGAAATATCTTATTAATGAAAAAATAAGTGATATTGAAGATATTAAAAAGATTCAGATAGATGACTATATTTATGATCAATATAACTCAACAAAAGATGAACTTATTTTTGTGAGGGAAAATTAATGAGAATTCTTCACTTATCAGATCTTCATATAGGTAAAATGATTGGAAATTACTCTCTACTTGAGGAGCAAAAGTATGGATTGGATCAGATTCTTGATATTGTTAAAAGAGAAAATGTAGATTTAATTATCATTGCAGGAGATATTTTTGATACATCCATTCCAAAAAATGAAGCTATGAAAGTTTATGATGACTTTATAAATAGTCTTGTTTTCAAATTTAAAAAGAAAGTAATTGCTATAGCAGGCAATCATGATTCAGGAAAAAGGTTAGAAATTTCTAAGAGTTTTTTTGAAAAATCAAATTATTTTGTTTATGGAGACAGTTTTTTTAACAAAATTAGTTTTGAAGATTCATTTGGTACTATTAATTTCTATCCTATACCATTTATATCCCTTGCTCGTGCAAGAAGTGAAATAGATCCAAATATAGAAAGTTTTAATGACTTATATAAGATACTACTTAAAGATATTGATTATGAGGATAGAAATGTTCTTATAAGCCATTGTTATGCTAATGAAAGTGCAAATGAAGATACATTAGAAATACAAGAGGGAGAAAAACCCTTAAGCATTGGTGGAAATGATGCAATGGATGCTCATTTATTTATGAAATTTGACTATGTAGCATTAGGACACCTCCATAGAAAGCACTTTGTTCTAGATGAAAAAATAAGATATTCTGGAAGTTTTATGAAGTATTCTTTTTCAGAAGTAAATCAAAGAAAAACTGTGAGTATAATAGACTTAAATGATAATCTAAAGATAAAAGAAATAGAGATTAAAGCTTTAAATGATTTTAGAGTAATAGATAATTATTTTGAGAAAATCTTAAAAATGAAAGATTCAAATGATTATATACAATTTATCTTAAAGGATAAAAACCCAATTGATTCACCGATGGCAAAGTTAAAGCTTAAATTTCCAAATGCTGTTAGTATAAAATATCAATATGATCAAAACCTAGATATAAGTGACAAAATTGATATAGATATCAAAAATTTATCAACTCTTGAAATAATTAAGAAATTTTATGAATTTAAAATGGATGAGAAAATGCCGGAAAATGAAGAAAGTATACTAAAAAGGGTGCTAGAATGAAGCCTATAAGTTTAGAAATGTATGGTTTTATGACATACAAGAATAAAACTTCTATAGATTTTACAAAGCTATATGATTCAAAGATATTTCTAATATCAGGAGATACTGGTAGTGGAAAAACTTCAATTTTTGATGCTATTAGTTTTGCCTTATTTGGAGAAATTCAAAGAGAAGGTTTTGATAAAAAAGATATAAGAAGTGATTTTTTAAGTGGCAATGATAAAGAAACTTATGTAGATTTGAAATTTGAAATAGATAGAAAACTTTATAGGGTAAAAAGAATTCCAAATCAAATAGCCAAAAAGACAAGACATAATGTAAGTGTAAAACATAGTGCACAATTGTATGAATATAAAGATAGTAAGGAAATACTATTAGCTGATAAGATAAATGATGTTGATAGGCTTATAAAAGAAATTATTGGCCTTGATAACAATCAATTAAATAGGGTCATGATTCTTGCCCAAGGAGAATTCTCAAAGTTTTTAAAATCCTCATCTGATGATAAGGCGGAACTTTTATCAAAAATATTTAGAACTAATATCTATAAAGATATAGAAGAATTATTAAAGGAAAAAAGTAGGGACTCTAAAAAAAACCTTGATAACATATCAAAAAGTTTGAAAATAGAAATAAGAAAAAATGAATTTCTTGATGATATAATTACTGATGAGCAAATAGAGCTTAAAGACTTTAAGATAATCTATGATATTATAGATAATTATAGTAAAAAAGCAAGAGAAAAATTATCTAAAATAGAAATTGAAAAAAATAAGGTAAATATTAATCTTGAAGATAAAAACAAAGAATATAGTTTATACAAAAATCAAAATGATCAAATTAAAAATCTTAATAACTTAAAAAATGATAAAAGTAAACTATTAATAAAAAAAGAAGATTTCTTAGAAAGAAAAGAAAAATTGTACTTAAGTCAAAAAGCAGATATGCTTTATCCTTACTATAAAAACTTGTGTGAAAGTAAGAAAAATATTAAAACATATGATGAGAAAAAATCTCAAAATAGAAAAAAATTAGAGTATTTAAAAATATCAAAAGAGTCTTTGGATAATGAAAAAGATGAGATAGATAAAGTAAAATCATCACTTGGTAAAAAAAGAGAAAATATTTTAAAGGCTAATGAGATATTAAAAGACTTTGATGAATTAAAAATATTAGCAGATGAAGTAAATAAATTTAAAAAAGACTTTGAAAAATCGAAAGAATTAAAATCCTTGATAGAAAAAAAAGATGAAGAAAGAAATTTACTTAAAGATAAAATCAATGAAAAATCAGATATTATAATTAAGCTTAATGATAAAATTCAAGAATTAAATGATAAGGGACTTAAAGCAAATAAGATAAATCATGAAAATAAAAATTTATATAATCTTTCTATAGAAAATGATAAAAAAATTGAAGAATTTAATATATCTAAAAAAAATATTGTAGACTTATCTAAAGACTTAGAAAAGTCCAAAAGCTTACTTAAAAAAGCTAAAAACATAAGAAGAAACAAAATAATTAATACTTTTAGAAAAGAGATTGATGAAAGGGGAGTCTGCCCAGTCTGTGGAAGTATCCACTATGAAAAGATTACCTTTCTAGATATAGAAGATTTAGACTTTGATAAGATAAATGAGGAATATATAAGTATTAGAAACAATATAGAATATGAAAAAAATAGAAAGTTTTCTATAAATTATGACCTAAAAGAATCTAACTTTTATAAAGGAAGACAAATAGAATTAGATAAAAATCTAGACAAATTAAAAGATGAAATAAAGGAAGCAAGAGAGAAGTCAAAAGCTATAAGTGATGAGAAAGAAATCTTAGATAAAAAATTAAATGACTTAAATGAAGAAATAGATTCTTATAAAAAAGAGCTTTCAAGATTTAAAAATTTTGATGATATTGAAAAACTTGAGCAAAAACATGATATAAAAAAAGAGGAATTAGGGATTTATAATAATGATGAGATTTTAGAAAAATCAAAAAAAGAAAAATATTTACTAGAGCAAGATGAAAAAATGATTAAAGATTATGAGGAAAAACTTTATGCAATAGATAAAGAATATGAATCATTAATCTCTTTAGATAAAACATATGATAGTTTTATAGAGGAAAATAAAAAAAGAAGAGACTTACAAGAGGGGGAATTTAAGGAGAAATTGAATAAACACTTTGAAAGTAAGAAGGAGTTTTTATTAGTACTTAGTAAGGCTAAAGAATATTTATCTAAAAAAGATGAAATTGAGGAATACTTTAATAAGCTTAAAACTATTGAAATAAAAATTGAAAGTTTGGAGCAATATAAAGATAAGGAACTAATTGATTTAAATATTGTTTTAGATAGGATAAGTTTATTAAAAAGTAATGTTAAGAAAATAGATGATAAAATATTTGACTTAAAACTAAGATTATCTAAATTATCTAATACTAAAGATCAAATAGAAAGTATAGATAGAAACCTAAATGAACTTCATAAAGAAGATGCAATTTTGTATAAGTTATCAAAGATATGCGATGGTTCATTGTCTAAGAAAAAAGGTGTAGAAAAACTTAATCTTGAAACATTTGTCCTTACTAATTATTTTAGAAAAATTTTACATTATGCAAATATTAGGCTTAAAGATATGACTGATGGACAATTCATTATGAAAAGAAAAACTGAAAGTTCTGACAAAAGAAAAAACTTTGGTCTTGATATAGAAATATTAGATGCCAATACTGGAAAACTTAGGAGCGAAGCTTCACTTTCTGGTGGAGAAAGTTTTATTGCATCACTTTGCTTAGCCCTTGGTCTATCAGATGCTATTAGTCAAGAAAATGGTGGTATTAAAATAGATACTTTATTTATAGATGAAGGTTTCGGAACATTGTCTGATGATTATTTAGATAAGACTATAAGAACTATAGAAAAACTATCTTATAACAATAAATTTATAGGTCTAATTTCCCATGTTAAGGAATTAAAAGATGCAATTGATGCAAAAATTGAAGTCACATACTCAAAAACTGATGGTTCAAGTTTGGAGGTCATTGTATGATTAATATAATTATGAGTAAATTTCCAGAAGAAAATTCACTTTATATATATAAGGAAATAGAAAATAAACTAGAAAATAAGGAAAAATCTTTTTTAATAGTTCCAGAACAATATACTCTTGAAAGTGATATGGATTTTATAAATAGCATAAAATTTAATGCTGTTATGGATGCTAAGGTTTTATCATTTAAGTCTTTAATTACTTACTTAAAACAAAGACTTACTATAAATAAAAAAGAGAGCTTGAGTAAAACATCTAAGACAATTATTATTACATCTATTTTATACAAATTAGATGATAAGCTAAAAATTTTTTCTAATAAAGCTGATGATGTAGATTTTGTAAATGAGTTATCTGAATTTTTTTCAAATATCAAGGAATACTATTTTGATGATGATTTTTTTAAATCAATAGAAGAAAATGACAATATAGACTCTATGACAAGACTTAAATTTAAGGAAATTAAGCTTATTTATGACAAATACTGTGAGAAGATTAAAAAAACTTATCTTGATAGTGAAGATGAGTTATCTTTTATAAAGGAAAATATTAAAAATTGTGAATTTTTAAAAAACACTAATTTTTATTTTGATAAGTTTGATTTATTATCTGATTTAAGACTTGATTTTATTAAGGAATTAATAAAAATAGGAGCAAAAATAAGTGTGTCTATATCTGTAGATAAGGAATATTATGAAAACAATATGTCAAATGACTTATCCATATTTGATCAAGGATTTAATTTCATAGAAAGATTAAAAGAACTTGATAAGATAAGGATTATACCAATAAATAAAAGAGATTCTTTTGAAGATATAAAACATCTTTATGAAAATTTTGAAAAATATAGGCCAAAAATTTATCCTAAAGAGCCTCAAAATATATATTTTCTCGAGTCTATTTCATCAACAAATGAAGTCGAAAATGCAAGTTTAATTATAGAAAAACTAATAAGAGAAGGAACTTCTTTTTCATCAATAGCCATAGTAATGGCAAATGCCAGTGAGTATGAAAATATTATAAAAAGAATTTTTGATAGGCTTAATATAGCTATATTTATAGACAAGTCTAAAAAAATGACAGAAAATTCTGTTCTCAAAACTTGGCTATCTTTACTTAGGATAATCGTCTTTAACTTTAGAAAAGAAGATTTAGAAAGCTTTATTAGAAGTGGTTTGCTAGATTTTGGAGAAAATTCCCTTCAAAGAGTAATTAGCTTTCAAAATTATATGAGTGAGAGAAAAATAAAAGGTTCTATGATTTTCGAAGACAAGTATTTTGAACTTGATGAAGAATATTATGAAGGGAAAAAAGAGCTTAAAGATGAGAAGCAAAAAGAACTTTTAGCTGTAAATTCTATTAGAAAATCAATAGTTGAGCTTATAAAACCACTTTATGAGTATAGGAAAGACATACATAAGGCAAGTGAACTTGTAAATCTTATATATTATACACTCGACAACAATATTATAAAAAATGGATTTAGACATTATCAAGACAATATTAAAGAAAAAGATCTTTCTATATATGAAGAAAATAGTCAAATATGGAATAAGTTTATGACTATATTAGAGCAAGTTGTAGCTATTTTAGGTGAAGGTATGATTAGTTTAAATATGATATATAAGCTTATAGAAAAAGCTTGTGAAAACACTACAATATCAATCATTCCACCTGCCATAGATCAAGTATTAATTGGGGATTTTGATAAAGATAGAATCAATGATAGGGATATTAAAATCTTTATTGGTATGAATGACCTATATTTTCCAAATTCTAACAATTCATATACTTTAATTTCTGAAAAAGAAAAAAATCAACTAAAAAATGAAAATATAAATCTTAAAATATATGAAGATAATAAGGATGATAAGAAATTACTTAATTTATTGAGGATGATAACTACATCTAAGAAAATTTTCTTTTCTTATTCTCTCATAAATAAGTCAAATGAAGCTATGAATATTTCATCAAGTCTTGCTGATATCATACAGATTTTTCCAAAAGCAAGTATAAGAAAAATAATAGGCCAAAGATATGACCTATTGAAGTATTCAAAAGATAAGCTTGATGAGTTTTCTTATGCAAATCTGTGGAAGGTTAAAAGAAATGAAAAAATAAAGGATGATGAGAAAAATATAACAAGAACCTATCTAAAATTTAAAAAAGATTCAAAGGAAGATAAAATTTACAATGATGCCAAAACAAGATCTTATGACTTATTTTTAAAGGGCTTTAATTATAGTAAAGATAAAAAGATCTTAAATAAAAATATAGCATTTAATTTATATAATAAAAATAAGTTCACTGTATCAGAAATAGAAGCATATGCCAAGTGTCCTTATAAGTATTTTGTAAATTATGGACTTAAAGCAAGAGACTTAGAAAGCTTAGATATTGACTATATGGAACTTGGTAACATAGTTCATTATAATATGGAGAAGATTTCTAGAAAACTTATAAATGAAGATATAGATAAGATAGATAAGGAAAGTTTAGATAAGCTTGTAGAAGATAACTTTAAGCAATCCATTAAGCTTTCACTTGATAAGGTTAGGGCAAGTGATAATAAAAACAAATTTATTCTATCAAATATATATGAATCCAGTAAGAATTCATCTAAAAAAATACTAGAACAAATTAAACAAGGTGGATTTAAGATAGATACTGTTGAAGAAAAGTATGGAAAAAATCAAGCCTACCCAGAAGTCTATGTAGATGGTAAAAATTATCTTGAAGGAAGAATAGACAGAATAGATAAGTATGGCGACTATATAAGAATAATAGACTACAAAACTGGTTCAAAAGATATAAAAATTGAAAATATCCTTAATGGAATTGAACTTCAATTGTTTGTATATATGATTTCTGTAAAGGGAAAAATTTCAGAGAAAAGTAAAGATTATTTAAAACCTGTAGCAAGCTTTTATCTTCCTCTAAAAGATGAGGTCAAAAGTCTTAAGTCAAGTTATGATAAAGAAAATATAGAAAAAATTTATAATGATAAACTTAAAATGAATGGACTTATAATTAAGATAAATGAAGAAGTTTTAAAACTTCTTGATACAGATTATGATGGGAAAAATTCAGATATATTTAAAATTCAAAGAGGAGCAAAAAATATATTTACTGTAGAGGAAGAAGAAGTTCTTGAAAGGTTTATTAAAAAACTTATTTCAAATTATATAATAGAAATTAAAAGTGGAAATATAGCCCTAAATCCTATAAGGATAAATGAATCTACTTATGAATGTCAGATTTGTCCATATAGATCTATTTGTAAATTCGACTATAGTATAGATCAAGACAAATTTAAGGATATAGATAAGAACTTAAGTATTAAAGATATAAAAAAGGAGCTCGATAATGAGTAAGTTCAATCCTACAAAAGATCAAGCCTTAGCCATTAATGAAAGAGGTAAAAATATAATTGTTTCGGCTGCTGCAGGAAGTGGTAAAACGAGAGTTTTAGTTGATAGGGTAGTAGGACTTATGCTTGAAGAAAAAATCTCAATTAAGGAGATGATTATAGTTACCTTTACCAACAAGGCTTCAGTTGAGATGAAAGATAGGATAAGACTTAAATTAAATGAACTTTTAAATAAAGAAAATTTTGATAGGTCTTTTATAAAAGAGCAGATTAGATCATTAAATGATGCTTATATAAAAACTCTTCATGCTTTTTGTGCTGATATGTTAAGGGAGAATTTTTATCTAGTAGATAAACTATCTCCTAGCTTTAAGATAGCAAGCGATTCACAAGAAGCTATATTAAGAAAAGATGCAGTAGATGAATTATTTGAAGAAAATTATGCCAAAGATTATGATTCATTTAGGCAATATTTACATAATTTTGCTAAAAGTCGTAATGATGAAGATGCTAAATATGTAATAGAAAAAGTCTATGATTTTAGCCAAAGTCAAATTAATCCAGAAAATTGGCTTGATGAAAAGCTAAATATAGATAATGATTTTAATAAATTTACTGAATTCATAGAGAAAAAGGTAAAAGATTTACTTAAAAAAGCCATAGTCCTTGAGACTTATATAATAGATAGGGCTATGAGAGATAAGTATATTTCAATGATTGAAGAAGATAGGAAATTATTTGAAAAAATATTAACTCATATAAATGATGGCAATTGGGATAGAGTGGTTAATTTATTTGATAATTCGCTAGCACGTATGGTAACAAAGTCAAAAGCAGATGATCCTTATAATAACTCCTATATAAAGCAAAAAAAGAATTCATATAAGGATGATTATAATGCTTTAAAGGAAATGATTAAAAATACAGATTCTATTACAAGGTCATTTTTTAATCCTTTAGAAGAGAGATTACTAAAAGAGATAAATAGACTAGTAAAAGATTTTTCGAAGATATACAAAAGAAAAAAAAGAGAGAAAAATTATTTGGATTTTTCTGATATGGAGCATGAATTTATAAATTTATTAGAAAATGAAGATTTAAGAAATAAACTTAAATCTGAGTTTAAATATATATTCTTTGATGAGTACCAAGATTCAAATGATATACAAAATTATATAGTTGATAAAATTAAAGGAGATAACAATTTGTTTTTTGTAGGAGATGTTAAGCAGTCAATTTATGGCTTTAGAAATGCAAGACCAGAATTGTTCTTAGAAAAACTTGACTTATATGAGAAAGATTCAAAATCTACAAGGATAAACTTATCTAAAAACTTTAGAACTGATAAGGATATAATCGATTTTAATAACTATATATTTGATAGGCTAATGACAAAAGATTTATCAAATATAGCCTACAAAGATGATAATCATAGGTTAAATCCTCACAATAAATTTGACGATCCATATCCTAAGGTTTCTATAAGAGCATTAAATAAAAATATAAAAGAAGAAACATATATAGTAAATGAGATAGAAAATCTTATAAAATCTGGAATCGAATATAGAGATATAGCAATCTTACTTAGGTCATCATCAAAGTCCTATCTAATTGAAAATGAGCTAAAAAAAGCGTCTATACCTTTTGTATCTGATATATCTAAAATATCATTTAACACAATAGAAGTTGATTTCTTTATTAATATATTAAAATATATAGCAAACCCAAAGGATGATATAACCCTTTTGGCTATACTTAGAAGTGAGATATTTAACTTTAGTGAAGATGATTTATCTCTTATAAGGTTAAAAGGTGAGGGAAGAGAATTTTATAAGGCTTTTGAATCCTATCATGAAATGTTTGATGATGAAATTGCCTTAAAGATTTCGGATTTTTTAACAATCTTTACAGACTTTACCTATATATTATCTTTATCAAACCTTTTTGATTTTGCTAATACTATTTTTGAAAAATCAGGACTATATGATTTTCTTAAGGCAAGAGATAGGGGTGATGAAAGGGTAAAAAATATAGAGGCTTTTATAGAACTAATGGATGATTATGATAAGACTAATGATAATTCATTATTTGGATTTTTATCATATGTAGATAATCTTAAAGGACAAAATAAAGGAAATCTTCAAAGTTCAAGAGATTTATCAGATGAAGAAGATCTTGTAAGAATTATGACAATACACAAGTCAAAGGGGCTTGAGTTTAAGGTTGTAATTCTTGCAGATTCAGCTAAAAGATTTAATACCCAAAATAGCAAAGAAGATTTACTATTAGATAAGGATTTAGGAATAGGAATAAATGTAGCTGATTGGACTAATAAGGTTAAAATCTCATCAATAAGAAGAGATTTAATACTTGAAAAGTCGAAGCTTTCTGATAAAAGAGAAGAAATGAGAGTGTTATATGTAGCCCTAACTCGTTGTGAAAGAAAACTTATAATAGTTGGTAAAAAAGATTTGGATGAAGACAGCCTATTAAAACTTGATAGTAAAGATTCTCTTCTAGATTTGAATTCCTATATGGATTGGATTATAAAAATTCTTATGGAAGATAAGATTATGGGTGAGTTTATTGATAAGGATTTTACAACAGATTGCTTTTCAGGAGGTTCTTTAGAAATTTCTTATATAAACGAAGAGATTAAGGGTATAGAAAAAGAATACTTGTCTGTAGATGATTTCATAGATTCAAAATCAATTGATGAAAATATTTATAAGGATCTTAAAAAAATCCACGATTTTACTTATCCTAAACTTGATGAAACTAATAGATCTTTGAAAAAATCAGTAACAGAAATTGCTAAAGATTTTGATAAATCTAGTGAAGGGTATGAAAAATCATCTTTTGATATAAAGGAGATTGAATTGGATTTTAGAAAACCATCTTTTATTGATGATAAGATTAAACTAACTCCAACAGATAAGGGATCTTTAATTCATAAAGTTTTTCAAGAACTAGAAGTGAAAGTTTACAGTGAGAATGAAGTTAAAGAACAGTTAAATAAGTTGGTAAATTTGGGAAAAATCAAAAAAGATTATTTAGCTTATATAGAAATTGATAAGATTTTGGCTTTTTACAATTCAAAAATAATAAAAGATCTTATAAAGAAAGATATAAATATAAAGAAAGAAGAATCTTTTCTTATGAAATATTTTGACTTTTATGTAAATGGTCAGATAGATATGATGTTTGAAAAGGACGACGTTATACTTATAGATTTTAAAACTGACACTATAAAAAGAGAAGGCTTTTATGATAGACAACTTCAAATATATAAAGAAGCTATCGAAGAAGCCTTATCTAAAAAAGTTTCAAAGTTATATATATACTGGTATAACTTTAAAGAATTTGAGGAAATTAATAAAATCCACCATTAATATCAAAAATAGAGCCAGTAATATAAGCTCCTTTATCTGATATTAAAAATTCTATAAGATTTGCAACTTCTTCTGAATTTGCAAATCTTTTTTGGATTAAATCTTCTTTAAGATATAATATATCCTCATATGTAAGGTCATTTTTTGTCATGTCTGTATCAACTATACCAGGAGCTATGGCGTTTACCCTTATATTTGATGGTATAAGTTCTTTTGAAAGAGCTTTAGTAAAAGCATTTATACCTCCCTTCGACGCTGAATAAGCAACTTCCATACTTGATCCGAACTCACCCCATATAGATGAAATATTGATAATGACCCCATCTTTATTTTTGATCATATTTGGAATAGCTCTTTTTGAAGTAAGGAATATAGAAGAGAGATTTGTATCTATAAGTTCCCTCCATTTTTCATATTTCATATCTTGTATTAGTCCAAAGTATGAAATTCCAGCATTGTTAATGAGTATATCAACATTGTTGAAGTTTTTTTCAGCTAAATCAAATAGTCTATTTATGTCTTCTTTCTTTTTTACATCACATTTAACAGCTATAACAAAAGGATTGTCCTGTCTAAGTTCTTCCATAAGCTTAATTGCTTTTTCTTCACTTTTATTATAAGTTAAGACCAATTTATAAGATTTATTTAATTTTCTTGCTATGGCTTCACCAATTCCTCTTGACGAACCTGTAATAATTACTGTTTTCATACTTTGATTATAACATAAGAATAAGGGTAATATATAAAAATAGGAGGTTTATATGAAGTATATTAAGTTAAATGATAATAAAAAGATACCTCAAATAGGTTTAGGAACTTACAAAATAACAGAAAGAAAAGTGATGGCAAATGTTATAGAAGCTGCCTTTGAGTCTGGCTATGAATATATAGATACAGCCAAATTTTATGATAATGAAGATATAATAGGGGCTGAGCTTAAAAACTCCAATAAGAAAAGAGAAGAATATCAACTTGTAACAAAGGTTTGGCCAACATATTTTGGAGAAGACTTAACAAAAAAATCTATAGATGAATCACTTGAAAATTTACAGACAGATTATATAGATATTATTTTATTACATTGGTATGGTAAGGATTATGATAAGGCTTGGAAGGTTTTTGAAGAATATAAAAGGCAAGGTATTGTAAAATCTATTGGAGTATGTAATTTTGAAATAAAGCAACTAAAAGAGCTTTTAAAAATAGGAGAAGCTCCAGTTCTTGATCAACTAGAATCAAGCCCTCATTTTCAAAACTCTAAAACGCTTGAGTTTTTAAAAGAAAATAAAATTGTCCACCAGGCATGGTCACCTCTTGCTAGGGGAAGATCTAATCTTTTGGAAGAAGATGTAATAAAGAATCTTTCTAATAAATATAATAAAACACCTGCCCAAATAGTTTTGCGTTGGCATATAGAAAGAGGAACTATGGTTATACCAAAATCATCTCATCCTGCAAGGATAAAAGAAAATATAGATATATTTGATTTTGAACTCAGTGATGATGATATGAAGGCTATTAAATCATTGGATATCCAAAAAAGATATTCTAATGATCCTGAAGATGAAATTTGGCTTAAAGAGCTACTAACTAAATAAGTTGATAAATTGTTTAAATTCACTTGTTTTAGTTGAATATTTATTAATTAAAAGTTTTTAAAAAAAGGTTATTTGGATCTGTAAACAATTCACAGATCCTTTTTTAACCTCAAAAACACTTTAAGTTTATAATAGCAGTAGTTTTCGGATTATTTATGATTTAAATTTATCTCATTTCATAGATTTCTTTTATTTCATTTTCATTTATTCCAACCATGGCTTCTCCCAAATCTTTTGAAATCTCAAGAATTATCTCGGGATTATCATAGTTTTCTACAGCTTTTACTATAGCTTTTGCTCTCTTTTCTGGATTTCCAGATTTAAAAATACCACTTCCTACAAAAACGCCATATGCACCTAATTGCATCATGAGGGCAGCATCAGCAGGTGTTGCAACTCCACCAGCAGAAAGATTTGCTACAGGAAGTTCTTTATGTTCTCTTACATATCTTAATAGATTAACATCTACTGCCAAGTCTTTTGCATAAGAATAGATTTCATCATCATTAAGAACTGAGATTCTTTCAATTTCTCTATTTATTTCTCTCAAGTGTCTTACAGCTTGAACTATATTACCAGTTCCTGCTTCTCCTTTTGTTCTAATCATAGAAGCACCTTCTGAAATTCTCCTCAAGGCTTCTGATATGTTTCTTGCTCCACAAACAAAAGGAGTTTTGAACTTTGTTTTATCAATATGGTTATAGTCATCTGCTACTGTTAAAACTTCTGACTCATCTATATAGTCAACTCCTAGAGCTTCAAGAATTTGAGCTTCAACAAAGTGCCCAATTCTTACTTTCGCCATAACTGGAATTTTGACAGCTTTCATAATTTCTTCAATCATCTTAGGATCACTCATCCTAGATACACCACCAGCTACACGTATATCTGCAGGAACTCTTTCAAGAGCCATTACAGCACTTGCACCTGAATTTTCTGCAATTTTTGCTTGTTCAACATTCATTACGTCCATTATTACTCTTTTTTTATATCTTTCATTTAAATTTTTACTAGTCATAATTTTCTCCTTTCTTTAATTACCTACAATTATATGTTAAACTGTAACTAATAAAAGCAACAATATATAGAAAATAAAGGGGTACAGATGTATTTAAATTTAAAAAATGATGAATCTTTCCTATATGAGAAGATATATAAAGCTTTAAAAGAGAAGATTATTAATGGGGATATTATGGCATATGACAAGCTTCCTTCTATTAGAAATTTATCAAAGGACATAAATGTTTCTGTTAATACAATAAAAAAAGCTTATTATAAATTAGAAGAAGAAGGTTATGTTGAAGCAGAGGATAAGAGTGGCTTTTATGTAAAAAAAATTGATGATTTAATTGTCTTAGATAAGAGAGAAAATTTTAAAGAAAGTGATTATATAAAAGTTTATAAGTATGATTTTGGTATAAGTGGGGTAGATTATGAAAACTTTCCTTATAAGATTATGCAAAAATACATGAAAGAAGCTATCGATAAAAAAGATATTAAAATTTTAGATAAGGGATCTTTTAAGGGATATAAACCTTTAAGGGCTGCTATATCAACTTATCTTAAAAGTGCAAGGAATATAGATATATCTTATTCAAATATCATTATATCATCATCAACAGAACACTTATTTACCCTAGTGAAAATGCTTTTAAATGACCAAAGTCTTTATGCCTTTGAAAATCCAGGTTATGCTTTTGGTAATAAGTTTTTCACCTTTGATTTAGAAAATCCAATTCCTCTTGATATGGATAAGGATGGGGTAAGGATAGATAAGATATCAGACTTTAAGTCAATTTGCGTTTTTGTAACCCCGTTTCATCAATTTCCTATGGGTACAGTTATGTCTATTCAAAGAAGAGTGGAGTTACTTAATTGGGCTTCAAAGTCTGAAAATAGATATATAATTGAAGATGACTATGATTGTGAGTTTAAATTTAGAGGTTTTCCTATAGAAAGTTTAAAGTCTATGGACAAAAACTCTGATGTTATATACTTTGGATCTTTTTCAAAGCTTCTAGCCCCATCTTTAAGAATTTCTTATATGGTTTTACCTGATAAGTTACTTAAAAAATATGAAGAAAATTTTAAAGATTTATCAAATACAGTTTCCAACTTTTTACAAAAGGCCCTAGCATCATTTATAGAAAGTGGTGAATTTGAAAAACATATAAATAGGATGAAAAATATTTACTATAAGAAATTCGAATTAATAGTAAGAAAAATTGGAGAAATTAATGAAATTAAATTTATTTCAAAACCAAATTCACTTATACTTCCCATTGAAATAGACGAGTCTGTCGATATTGGTAAATTTATGTCCTTACTAGAAAAAAATTCCATAAGGATAATACCTTTAAGTAGGTTTTTATTTAATAAAAAATCTAGCCTAGATTGTTTTTTTATCTTAGGTTTTGCCAATTTGAGCGAAAAAGAAATTATAGAAGGATTTGAAATTATAAAAGATATAATTTCAAAATCAAAAAAGAATAGGATCTAAACCTATTCTTTTAAATTATTTATTCTCTTTGTTTTTGATGTATTTATCAATATTTTCAGCAGCTTTTTTACCAGCTCCCATAGCAAGGATTACTGTTGCAGCACCACTTACTGCATCTCCTCCTGCAAATACACCATCTTTTGTTGTCATTGTTGAATCATCTATTATAATTCCACCCCAAGATTCGGTTTCTATATCATCATTGGTTTGTTTGATAAGTGGGTTAGGGGATTGACCTATTGAAATTATTACAGAATCGAAGTCTACTTCTTCATATTTTCCAGTAGGTATTGGTCTTCTTCTTCCAGACTTATCTTCTTCTCCTAATTCCATTATTTCAAGTTTAACTTTCTTAACCCAACCATTTTCTCCTTCTATTTCGACAGGATTGTGAAGGTTCATAAAGTTTATTCCTTCTTCTTTGGCGTGGTGACTTTCTTCAGCTCTTGCAGGCATCTCTTCAAATGATCTTCTGTAAACAACAGTTACATCAGCACCCATTCTTTTAGCACTTCTTGCAGCATCCATTGCTACGTTACCACCACCTACAACACATACTTTTTTACCTATGTGAACTGGTGTGTCATATTCTGGGAATTTATATGCCTTCATTAGGTTCATCCTAGTTAAAAACTCATTTGCAGAGTAAACTCCATTTAAGTTTTCACCCTCAATTCCTAAAAATTTTGGAAGTCCTGCACCTGTTGATATATAAACTGCCTCATATCCTTCTTCAAAAAGTTCATTTATCTCTTTTGTTCTTCCTATTATAGTATTTCTTTGAAGCTTAACTCCAAGACCAATTACATTTTTAAGTTCTTTTTGAACAAGGGTTTTTGGTAGCCTAAATTCAGGTATACCATACATTAATACTCCACCAGCAGTGTGAAAAGCTTCAAATAAAGTAACCTTATATCCAAGTTTAGCAAGATCTGCTGCACAAGAAAGTCCTGAAGGACCACTTCCTACTACAGCGACTTTTTTATTTTGTCCTGTAACTTCAACAGGTTTATTATAATCTTTATTCATATGATAATCTGCTACAAATCTTTCGAGTCTACCTATTGCTACCGCTTCTCCGTTTTTAGCCCTAGTACAAACACCTTCACATTGATTTTCTTGAGGACATACTCTTCCACATATGGCAGGAAGGTTATTTGTACTTGCTATTATTTCATAAGCCTTATCAAGATTACCTTCAACAACTTGATGGATAAATTCTGGTATTCTTACAGATACTGGACAACCACCTACACAAGGTTTGTTTTTACATTGAACACATCTTTGAGCTTCTTCTTGAGCCATTTCTAAATCATAACCTAAGGCTACTTCCTCAAAGTTTTTATTTCTAACACTTGGATTTTGTTCAGGCATAGGAACCTTAGTTTTACTCATATTAAATTTTGCCATTTCTTATATCTCCTGTTAGTCTACAAATGTGTTCTCTTTCTTCTTGTTGGTAATTACGACCCCTATTCATAGCTTCATCAAAGTCCACTTCAAAGGCATTAAAATCAGGTCCATCTACACAAGCAAATTTCATTTGACCACCTACAGTTACCCTACAGCATCCACACATACCAGTACCATCAACCATAATTGAGTTTAAAGATACTATAGTTGGTATATCATATTCTTTTGTTACAAGAGCTGTATTTTTCATCATAATCATTGGACCTATTGCCAAGACTAAATCATATTTTTTTCCATTTTCTATATTTTCTTTTAAAACTTCTGTAACAAATCCTTGTTTTCCATAAGAACCATCATCTGTTGTAATATATAGATTATCAGAAGATTTTTTTAGTTCATCTTCAAGTATAATTATGTCTTTGTTTTTAAAGCCCATTATTACATCAGTATGGGCACCTATTCTATGTAAGTATTTTGTTTGAGGATAAGCTATAGCTGTTCCAAGTCCTCCACCGACTACACACACGTTTTTACCCTTATATTGATCAAGTTCAGTTGGTTTTCCTAAAGGACCTACAAAATCTAAGAATCCATCTCCTGCCTTTAATTCATTCATCCTAATGGTAGTTCCACCAACAATTTGAACGATAATTGTAACATTTTCATCATCGGTTTCAGAAATAGTAAAGGGAACTCTCTCACCCTTTTCATCTATTCTTAAAATTATAAATTGACCAGGTTTTGCTCTTTTAGCAATATCTGGAGAATTTACAACAAACTTAATGGTTGAATTATTAAGGTTTGTTTTTTCAATTATCCTTGCCATGTTTCCTCCTATATGTTTCTCATTAATATTTTAACAATATATCAAAAAAAATCAAGTGAATTACTCAATATTATATAGTAAAATAGTATAATATCTATGATAAGGAGGAGAAATGGAAAATAGAACATATTCTGATAAAGAATTAATCAAAAAGTTTATTCCTTATTATAAAAACTATAAGGATATACTTGCTAAAGATTTGTTTTCTGCATTTTTGACAACTGTATGTGAACTTTTGCTTCCTATACTTTTATCAATATTGACAGACAATGCATCAAACTCTAGTTTAACTTTTGATATTATTATAAAATTAACATTACTTTATATTTTGACAAAATTAGTTGAAGTAGCAGGTAGGTATTTTATGCAATCATATGGACATATTATGGGAGCTCATATAGAAAAGGACATGAGGGCTGATATATTTAAACATTTTATGACTATGTCAACAGCCTTTTTTAATGAAACAAAGATAGGTCAGCTAATGAGTAGGATGACTACAGACCTATTTGATATAACTGAATTTTCTCACCACTGTCCAGAGGAATTTTTTATAGGTTTTATAAAATTAAGTATATCATTTATTGTTTTAATGACTATAAACATACAACTTACACTTTTGATATATATAATAATTCCGATTATGGTTTATGCAGCGAGGATTAAAAGAAGAGCCTTTTCAAAATCTGTAAAAAGTGAGAAAAAACAAATAGGCGAAATTAATGCTTCGATTGAGGATACTCTTTTAGGAATTGATGTTGTAAAATCTTTTGCTAATGAAGAACTTGAAAAGAAGAAATTTAAAAAAGGAAATGATAAGTTTGTAGATATTAAAAAGGTAAAATACTACAACATGGCAAGCTATAATTTGATTAATCAATTATTTGCAGGACTTATGTATGGAGTTTTGATCGTGGTCGGGGGATATTTTGTTATCAAAAAAAGCATGAGCCCAGGTGACTTGGTTGCATTTGTTTTATACCTTAATACTATTATTGCTACAGTAAATAGACTTGTGGAGTTTACTGATCAATACCAAAAAGGTATAACTGGTATAGAAAGATTTAATGAGGTTATGAATCTTAGAAGTGATATTTTTGATAGAGAAGATGCGAAAGAGCTTAAAAATGTTAAAGGTAGCATTGTATTTGATAAGGTGTTTTTTAAGTATCCAGATCAAGCTGAAGATGATCCTTGGATATTAGATAATATATCCTTTAATATAAATGTAGGAGAAAATATTGCCTTAGTAGGTCCATCTGGTGCTGGTAAGTCAACAATAACTAAGCTTATACCAAGATTTTATGAAGTAAATAAAGGTGAAATTAGAGTAGATGGAATAAACATTAATAATTTAACTTTAGAATCTTTAAGAAATAATATCGGTATAGTTCAACAAGATGTTTACCTATTTGGGGGAACTATAAGAGAAAACATTGAATATGGTAAGGAAAACACCACAGATGAAGAAATAATTGAAGCTAGTAAGCTAGCAGGAGCCTACGACTTTATTATGGATCTTCCATATGGTTTTGATACCTATATTGGTGAAAGAGGAGTCAAGCTTTCAGGAGGTCAAAAACAAAGGATATCAATAGCAAGGGTATTTTTGAAAAATCCGCCAATATTAATCCTAGATGAGGCTACATCATCGCTTGATAACACAAGCGAGGCAATAGTTCAAGAATCTCTTGAAAAGCTAACCAAGGGAAGGACTACTCTTACAATAGCTCATAGACTTTCCACAATTATTAACGCAGATTCAATTATTGTATTAACAGAAGATGGTATAGCTGAAAGAGGAAGCCACCATGAACTCTTAGATAAAAAAGGTGTATATTATAAGCTTTATAATTCTAATAACGAAGATTTATTTGGTTAGACATTGAAATTATAACTTGGTATAATCAAATAATAGGAGAGAAAAAATTGAAAATTATATTTGGAAAATTCATCCATAGTATAGCTTGTGCATTAAATTCAATATTTAATTTATTAATTAATATATTAAATGCTATAGTTATGATTTTTGAAGGATTAGGCCAAGTTCTTATGCTAATAGGTTGTTCGGTTATTTTTATATTTCCGATATTTTTCATAGCCTTGCCATCTGAGCTTGTGTTTTTAATCTTACTTATAGCAGTAGTTCCTTTTTTAGGAAAGTCCTTTATTTCACTTTTAAGGTATGGAAACTATACCCTAATAGAGTGGATGTATGATAAGGCGGATAGCCTTATTACTGGAGATAAAAAGGGTTTTGATAATATATCTGATTATGCTAAGAAGTATAGGATGGAAAAAGAAAGAGAAAGAAGAAGAAAAGCTGAAGAAGAAAGACAAAGACAACAAGAAGAATTCAATAAAAGATTTGAAGAATTTTTCAAAGGATTTAGCTTTACAGGCTATGATTCTAATGAAGGCTACAGTGGATATAGGAATAATAATGGATATAAGGGTGCCTTTGTAAATGATTTAGGCTTTAAGGAAAAGTATGAAAATTATTGTTCTATTTTAGGGGTTAATCCTAATGCAGATCAGTATGAAATAAAACTCGCCTATAGAAAGCTTGCAAAAAAATACCACCCAGATGTAAGTGATGATCCAAATGCCACAGAAAAGTTTCAAAAAATTAATGAAGCTTATAATTTCTTATCTCAAGAAAATATTAAAAAGTATAAAAATATGTAGGACTATATCTAAAACTTTCCTTATTTTTTTGAGGAAAGTTTTTTATATTAGAAAAGGAAACTAATATGAAACATAATGAAGATGATATAAATAAACTTTTAGAAATTTCGTCAAGAGCAGGAGCTATGATGCTTAAAAATGGAGCGGAAATTTATAGGGTTGAGGATACTGTAGAAAGAATTATAAGATCTTTTTATGATGCAAGAGATATAGATGTATTCGCAACCTTCAATGCTATGATGTACTCATTTAATGTGGATGGCAAAACCTATGCAAATGTTAAGCGTGTAAAAAATAGGGGTAATAATCTTATCTTGGTTGATAAAGTTAATACTTTTTCTAGAAATTTTTGTAACCATGAATACAGTCTTGATCAAGCTCTATATGAATTAGATAAGATTAGGGATTCATCAAAAATTAAAAAATATATAAATATTATAGGAGCTGTTCTTGCATCAACGGCCTTCCCTATTTTAGTTAATAGCAAGAATCCTAATTTTATAGACTTACCTGTAACCTTTATAGTTTCTTTAATAACTTATATCCTCTTTATAGGAGTAGAAAAGAAAATGTTCGGTTATTTTATAGAAAATTTCATTGCAGGGCTTTTAGTTTCAATCTTAACTATTATAATAGGTAAGTTTGTTGTAGGATTTAATTCAGCAAATGTTATAGTATCTTCAATGATGCCTTATGTTCCTGGATTTACCTTAACTAATTCAATAAGAGATTTAATGAGTGGAGATTCTACAAGTGGACTTGTTGGAATAACTATGAGTTTATTTGTATCCTTAGCCTTGGCTATAGGTGTTGCAGTACCAATGACGATTTTTTAAGGGGGAAATATGCACTTATTTTTAGGATTTATCTTTTCTTATATTTCATCAGTAGGATTTGCTATGTTATTTTCATCCCCAAAAAGAGCTATTAAATTCTCAGCACTAGCTGGTGCAATAGGATTTTTAATCTATAACATAGCAGGAGATTTAATAGGAGGGGTTTTTCTTCCAATATTACTTGGAGCTTATGTTACAGGTATTCTTGGAGAGATATTTGCAAGAGTTTTTCACATGCCTGCTATATTATTTATAATTCCGGGCATAATAAACTTAGTTCCAGGAAAGGGAATATATAACACCTTATTTTATTTTGTAGATAACCAAAAGTCCTTAGCTTTCACAAATCTATTTGAAACACTTGTAACAGCAAGTGCAATTTCATTTGGGATTTTATTAGCGTCATCTATATCTAAGTCACTCATGGGTTTTAAATTTAGAAAACCAAGTAAAAAATATGATTGGAGAAAGAAAAAATGAAAAAAATAATATATTTAGCAGGTGGATGTTTTTGGGGAGTTGAAGCATATTTTAAGGACATTAAGGGAGTTAAAAATACTAAAGTAGGTTATGCTAATGGAAATACTGAAAAAACAAGTTATGAAGATTTAAAACAAACAGACCATGCTGAAACTGTAGCCGTTCAATTTGATGGAGATGAAAAAACACTTA
>NZ_JAXDSU010000038.1:0-18365 GCF_034090325.1 Anaerococcus porci | reverse complement strand
TGGATAACACAGACCCCTTCAGGGGTTAGCAAGTAAAAGTTGCGAGTGGTAAACCACAGGCGCCCTTGAGGCGCAGCTAGTAATAAAGGTCCTTTGGACCGCATAAGCAAAACCACCGGCTACGCCGGTGGATTTTTATTTTACAAAAATTAAAGAAAATTACATTATTGAAAATAAAGCATATTAAAAAGTTCACTTTTATATAAATATTTCTTGACTCTATAACAACTATAGAGTTTATAGTATTAAGGTATGATATTTTAAGGAGAATTAATAATGAATTATAAAAGAAAAGATGTATTAAAAAAGATGGCCTTATTTTCTATACCATATCTTATATCAATCCTTATGCAGGCTTTGTATGGTATGGCAGACTTATTTATAGTAGGTCAATTTAATGGAGTAGAAAGTATAACAGGAGTTTCTATAGGTAGTCAGGTTATGCATATGATAACTGTAATGATTATAGGTCTTGCTATGGGAACTACAGTACTTATTGGAAAAGCAGTAGGTAGTGGAAGAAAAGATGAGGAAGCAAAGATTATAGCTAATACTGTAAACATGTTTTTTATATTTTCTATAATCATTACCATAATTTTATTATATTTTCTAAAGTCCATAGTTTATCTTATGTCAACACCAAAAGATGCTATAAGCGAAACTATTCATTATCTTAGGGTATGCTTTTTGGGAATTCCTTTCATTGTTTCCTATAATGTAATAAGCTCTATTTTTAGAGGAAAGGGTGATAGCAAAACACCAATGTATTTTGTAGCTATTGCTTGTGTTTCAAATATTATCCTAGATTTTATTCTTATAGGTGTGCTAGGAATGGGAGCTATGGGTGCAGCACTTGGGACTGTCTTATCCCAGGCTGTAAGTGTGATTGTTTCCATTATTTTCATGATGATTAAAGATATGGGTATAAAAGTAAAAAAATCCGATTTCATTATAAATAATAGGATTATAAAAGAGCTACTTAAAACTGGTGTACCGATTTCTCTGCAAGATGGGTTTATACAAATATCATTTTTACTTATATCCTTATTTGCCAATCTTAGAGGAATAGAAGATGCAGCTGCAGTTGGCATAGTTGAAAAAATTATAGGAATTTTATTTTTAGTTCCTTCTACAATGCTTTCTACAGTATCAGCCTTATCGGCCCAATATCTTGGCGGTAAAAGAATTATTTATGCTAGAAAAACTCTTAAATATGCAATTTTACTTTGTTTTTCATTTTGTTTAATATCATTTTTATTAATGCAGTTTGTAGCAGAAGACATAGTGGGACTTTTTACAAGTGATAAGATGGTAATAATAAAGGGAGGTCAGTATATGAGAGGTTATGCTTTTGATTGTGTTCTTGCTGGAATTCACTTCTGTTTTAGTGGATATTTCTTTGCTTGCAAAAAATCTTTTTTATCTTTCTTTCATAACTGTGTATCAATCATATGTGCAAGAATTCCTATATCATATTTTGCATCAATTTACTTTAAAGATACACTTTTCCCAATGGGACTTGCACCAGCAGTTGGCTCTCTTATTTCAGTTATAATTTGTCTTATAGCCTATAAATTTATAAAAAAAGATGAGGATAAGCTTATAAAAAAAGAATTATTGAAGGAAAAGATATATGGAAAAAAATGACTTATTTAGAATAGGAGAGATGGCAAAGATTTTTCATCTAAGCGTGGGCACTTTAAGATATTATGAAAAGATAGGACTTATAAAACCTTATTATATAGATTTGAATTCTAATTACAGATACTATCATATTAGTCAATTTGAAAACTTTAATACTATAAGATATCTAAGAATTCTAGGCATGCCACTTGACAAGATATCTGAGTTTTTAAATGATAGGTCTATAGGAAGTATAAAAAATATGCTTAATGAACAAAAGGATGAAATTTCTAAAAAAATTAAGGAACTTACACTTATAAAAAGAAAAATAGATAACAGATTAGTTCAACTTGAAAGTGCAGAAAAAAGTAAACCAGGAATCATTAAGATTAAAAAAGTTCCATCTAGAAAAATTGCTTGGATAAAAAAAACTTCTAAAGTTAGAAATGATATAAATATAGAATTTTCTATAAGAGAACTTGAGAAAAACGAAAAAAATGCCATGGTGTTTTTTGGAAAGGTTGGACTTGGCATATCCAAAGAAAATCTTCAAAAATCAAATTATGATACCTATGATAGGGTTTTTCTAATTCTTGATAAGGAAGATAAGTACAATGGAGAAACTTCTTTTATAAAAGAGCATAAGTGTGTAATTATTAGGTATTTTGGAGGTCATGAAGAGGCTTTTAAGCAATATAAAAAATTAATGGTATTTATAAAAGAAAACAAGCTTGAAATAACTGGATTTTCACAAGAAATCACTCTAATTGATTATGGTTATTCCAATGATAAGTCAAGGTTTCTTACAGAGATACAAATTCCCATAAGTGATAGCCCCATAATTTTATAAATCTATGAATATATTAGCTTAATTGGTATAATTACTTTTAAAGGAAGTGAATTATGCAAAGAGAAAAACCATTTGTTTACATAGATACAAATTTTAGCTTATCAGAGATGTTAATGATAAAACTTGCCTTTAATTCAAGTGAGTTTGAGCTTGTAGGTTTATCAACTATAACATCTTTTATGGATAGTAAGACAGCAGCCAATAATATCCTTTCTATGGCAGGTGAGGAAGGTCTTATCTTTCCTATAGCTTCTGGAGAGAATAAGAACTTAAAGGGACAAGATATACTTAGTCTTGGTGAAAATAAGACTTATTTTAATAAGCCATTAGATTATTTACAAGAAGATGAAGGATATAAGGCTTTGTACCAAATAGCCCAAGATTGTGGAAGGCTTGATATAATTACTACAGGACCTTTGACAAATATTGCCAAGGCTATTATAAAATATCCAGACTTTGTTTCCTATATTGACCATATTTTTATATTTGGTTCAAGTTTTGGCATGGGCGATATCACTCTAAATTCAGAATTTAATTTCTTTACAGATCCAAAGGCTGTAAATATCGTTTTAAATGAAGATATAGAAACTTTTATTCTGCCTATTGATCTTTCAAATAGTTTAGGACTTTCTGATGATATTTTAAAAATTGATACTCATGATGAGATTTTATCTAAGATTTTTAATCTTTATAAAAAACTTGATAAGGATCAAAGAGATATATCTAGGGCACTTTTACTTTATATGGCCATGACTCCACAGGCATTTATATTTGAAGAAAAGTCTATCAAGGTAAGTGAAGATATTGATAGGGGAAGAATTTTAGAAATTGATGGGAAAAAGAAAAAATATATAGCAAATAGGGTAAATGAGAAAAGTTTTTATGACTTTTTAAGGGACAAACTAGGTGATATATAGATGAAGTTAAAAAGACCTGGGCAAAGAATTTTAAAAACATCACTGGCAGTTTTTTTATCCTTTGTTTTTTCCCATTTTAGGTCAAGCTATGCCTTGCCTTTTTATTCTGCCATAGCTGCGATTATTTGTACCAAATCAGACTTTAATGACTCTATAATTGTTGGGGTAAATAGGATTTTTGGGACACTCATAGGTGGTATTTGTGGATTTTTATATTTATTGTTTGTAAAAAATAGACTCAATAGTGAGCTTATAAATTATTTTTTTATCTCAATAATAATAGCCTTTTTGATATGGTTTATGTCAAGTATTAATAAACCTAATGCCATATCTATTATGGCAATAGTTTTTTGTTCTATATCTATAAATCACGCAGGAGAAAGCTTTGGAGCTATAGAATTTGCTTTAAATAGGACCTTAGATACCTTGGTAGGGGTTGTTATAGCAATCTTTATAAATTCTATAGACTTTGAGCTTAGAAAATTTATGATATTTAAGAAAAATAAGGACTCTAAGGACTTGTAGTCTAGAGCTTTTATTATTTGGATAGGTTTATATTTTAAAATAAAGGGTAGTAATTTAATAGAAAAATACAAGGAGATATTATGTTAAAGGTTAACAATGTTACAAAAAGCTTTGGTGATGTTACTGCCTTAGACCATGTAACTTTTGAAGTGGGAGATGGAGAGCTTTTTGGAGTTATAGGTCAAAATGGTGCTGGCAAGTCCACGCTTTTTAGGTGCATAATGGATTTTTATTCTAAATATGATGGCGAAATCACTTATAATGATAAGAAATTTTCAAAACTTGCTCTTGAAAAAATTGGATTTTTGCCAGAAGAAAGATCACTTGATCCAAAAAGAAAGGTAGAAGATCAAATTAGATATTTTGCCAAATTAAACAAGATGAAATTTTTATCAGATACTAAACTTAAAGAATGGTTTGATTACTTTGAAATAGATGGAAAACTATCATCAAAGATAAAGGAACTTTCTAAGGGCAACCAACAAAAGGTTCAACTTTTGTGTTCTTTAATCTATAAGCCAGAATTTGTAATTCTAGATGAGCCATTCTCAGGACTTGACCCTTACAATATAAGGCTTTTGCAATCTATCATAAAGGATATAAATAAGGAGGGAACTACAATTATGTTCTCTTCTCACAATATGGAAAATGTAGAAAGTCTATGTAATAAGTTAATCATGCTTAAAAAGGGAAAAATAGTTTTGAATGGTTCACCATCTGAGATAAGAAATTCTTATGAGAGAAAAAAACTTATTGTAGAAAGTGATAAGGACCTATTTTTCCTAAATGACGAGAATATTGAAATCTTATCTCAAGATGGAAATATGTGGACTTTTATCTTAAAAGATGAGGATTATGCTAAGGTTATTTTTAGAAAGATAGTTGATGAAATTGGATTTGTTCCATATTTTGACCAATCCCCACCAAGCCTTAATGAAATATTTGCAAGAAAGGTGAAAGAAAATGTCTAGATTTTTAACAGTATCCTTAGATACAGCCAAAAAACATATCAAATCAGCTTCCTTTTGGATTATGGTTCTTATGCCTTTTATAATGGCTATTATAATATGGGTAATAGGCTATATATCATCTTCAAATAAAACTCCAGATACTATAGCAGTTGTTACTGAAGATAGCTATAAGAAAAAATTTGAAGAAAATCCCTTGGTTGATTTTAAATTTATAAATAATAGGAATGAGGCTAAAAAAGCTCTAGAAGATAAGGAAATATCAGCCTATCTTCTAGTGGAAAACAAGGAAGGGATAATAAACTTTGATTACTATGGAGATACTACAGCGAAAATTCCCCTTATTGCTATAAATTCACTTTCAGAAGAAATCCAACATGAAGAAAATTTGAAAAATTCTAATATTAATGCCAAACAAAATGCTATACTTTCTCAAAAAGCATCTGTTAATCTTCATGAAATAAAGGATAATTTGCAAAATCCAGTTAATATGATTGCCTTATTTGGAACAATTATGATAATGTATTTTGTATTAATAATTTATTCACAAATTATAATGCTTGATATAGCTGTAGAAAAGGGTTCTAAGATGCTAGAATTTATCTTCTCATCAGTTAAAGCTGGAACTTACATGGCAGGTAAAATCTTTGGGACAATACTAGCCCTAATAATTCACATAGGTATATATATAGTTTTTGGATTAATAAGCTTTGCTATAATAAGGCTTACTGGTTTGTGGGATAAGATAGGGCAAATGATTGATTTGAATAATATTTTAAAGGGGGCCAATTATCCTTTAATTGCAGAAATATTTTTGTTCATGGTATTAGGAATAATGATATTTATTATACTTTCAGCCATGCTAGGCTCTTTGGTACAAAAGCAAGAAGATGCTGGAAAGATGTCTACGCCTATTATGCTTATAATTATGTTTGCCTACTTTATATCAATATCCTTTGTTGGAAGTGAGCCAAACTTATTTATAAAAATACTTTCATATATCCCATTTGTATCAACTTTCTTTATGCCAATGAGATTAATCTATGAAAATGCAACACTCATACAAGGTTCTATATCACTTCTTATCCTATTTGTAGGAATTATAGTAATGTATATAATAGCTTCAAGGGTATACAAGAAAAATATACTAAATTATTCAACAGATAAACTATTTGGAAGAGGAAAGAAACTTAAATTAAAAAAGAAAAATAAATAAAATAAGAGGGACTGATGCAAAATAATGAATTATTTTGTATCAATCCCTGATTTTTTGTTTATTTTTTATAAATTCTGTAATTTATTCCACCAACAAGGTCAACTTGGTAGTCTGATTCATCAAAGTATCCTTTTAAAAACTCATACCTATATAAATGATAAGGGGAATTCTCAACTCTTAGTTCAAAGTCTTTTGTATTTATTTCAAAGGATTCATGGTGGTCGTGACTATGTCCACCTTCACAGGTATTATTTAAAGAATCCTCAGGATTGACAAAGTTTTTAAAGTATTTTTCATGACAATTTACATTGGTTATTAAAAATAAGTCTCCATTTTTATCAATACTTGCAGAAAGTCCATTATCACAAGGCATTCCATCAAGCAAGTACATATTTAAATCAGAAAAAATATCATTGAAATTGTCAAAACATTTATCTTTAGCCTTTTTTTTTCCAAATTCAAATAACTTACCTTTAGCATTATCTGAATTTTTAATGGCATAGGCAAGTCTATTTTCAACCACATCAATCTTTGAGTCAAGCCAACCATGAATATTTTCTTGATCTATTAAAGTATCCAAACTTTCACGACTTACAGCTTTGATTTGTTTATCTAATTTTTCTGTATTTCCATCAAGAAGATAGTTTGTAATCTCATCTTGAAATTTTATTTTATCATACATCATATAATGTATAGGTCCTAGAAATTCACTCATTTAATCACTCCTTTATTCTATCTTAGTATTATAATAAAAATTTTAAAATAATACCGTAACAAATGTTACATATCTACTTTACAATGAAAAATTAATTTTAAAAGATAGGTTGGCATAAAAAGAATAAATTTACAATTTACCATGCCTATTATATAATTGATTTGTATATCTTACATAGATTCATAGATTAATTTGATAAGGAGGATCAGATGAATAATCTTAATACTAAAAAACTTACATATACAGGCTTATTCATAGCTTTAGTATTTATTTTTTCGGCATTTTTCCAAATACCTCTTGCAACACCAATGGGAGAGACAAGATTTCATTTAGGAAATACTTTTTGTATTCTAGCAGGAATAATTCTTGGACCAGGTTTTGGAGGACTTGCATCAGGATTGGGTTCTGTAATATTTGACCTAACAAACCCGCTCTACTTTGCATCAGCACCCTTTACTTTTATAAATAAATTTATGATGGGATTTGTGGCAGGCCTAGTTTATAAACAACTAGGAAAAAAGGATTCAAAAAAATCAGTTGTAATAGCAGGAATACTAGGACAAATAACATATATAATACTTTATTTAAGCTATACCTTTCTAAAAAATAAAATAGCAATGGGCTTATCAAATGTAGCAAACCTTACAGAAGTAGTACAAAAACTTGGAGTCTCAAGTATAAATGGGCTTATTTCTGTAATAATAGCTTCTATATTTGCTCTTGCAATAATAAAAAAGGTTAAATTAGATTAAATTTAAAAATATAATTTTTAAAAAGACGGATTTTTATTTCTGTCTTTTTTTTATATAAAAACGAGCTTAATATATTAAGGAATCTAAAAGCTTATGGGTATAATGTATATAAAAGAATATTAATTTTTAAGGAAAGAGAAAGAAGAAAGGATAAGTAATGATTTATAAAAGATTTGATGATAAATTAGTAATTAGACTTAGAAAAGGTGACAAACTTGTAGAAAGTGTAAGAGAAATCTTAGAAAAAGAAAATATTAAAGCAGGTTTTGTTACAGGAATTGGAGCTACTAATGATCTTAATATAGGTTTATATGATCCAAAAGAGAAAAAATACAATAGTAAAACTTATAAGGAAGACTTGGAGATAACAAATTTTGCTGGAAATATTTCAAATATGGATGGCAAGCTTTACACTCATTTTCATATAACCTGTGGAAAAAGTGATGGAACAGCTATTGCAGGTCACTTAAATGAAGCTGTAATTTCTCTAACTGCAGAGATTTTTATCACTATTATTGATGGAGAAATTAATAGAATTTATGATGAAGAATTGGGACTAAATTTAATTGAGTTTTAATATGAATACTTTTATTTTTGATATGGATGGAACTATCTTTGATACTGAAAGTTTTTATTATGAAACTTGGCTTGACTTAGCTAAGATTCATGGCTTTGATTTTGGTATTGAAGATAAGATGAACTTATCAGGAAAACAAAATAAGGAAGCCATAGCCTACATGGTGAAAAACTTCAAAATGGATGAGGATAAGGCTATCTCTTTGAGGGCTGAGTTAAATCAATTAAGGGATGATAAATTTAAAACACTTGATTATTCCTTAAAAAAGGAGGGACTTTTAGAGATCCTATCCTATCTTAAAAAGGAAAATAAAAAAATAGGTCTTGCTTCATCATCTATAAAATCTAGGATTAATTTTTTGCTTGATAGGGAAGGAGTAGGTGGATTTTTTGATACTGTAATTTCATCAGATGATATAGTAAAGGGGAAACCAGATCCCGAAATATTTAATCTTTGTATGGAAAGATTAAACTCAAATAAAGAAACAACTTATATAATCGAAGATTCCCTTGCTGGGATAAAGGCTGCCAAGGCAAGTGGGGCTGTAGCAGTTTTAATCCTTGATCTTGATAAAAGTGATGAGATAAAATCTCATGCAGACCTTGTTTTCAACTCACTTTTAGATTTTTTAAACTTTATTAAAAAAAATGAAATTGAGGATAGAAGGGATAAAAATTTTAAGATAAATTGTCCTTATTGTAAAACTACTTTCGAAAAATCTCTTCCCACAGCAATTCTAAGGCACATGGAAAGCTATAATCTTTTGGAAGATAATAAATTAGACCTTGTAAAATGTCCTTCATGTGGTCATGAATTTAGGCTTAATTATAGGTTTGCTTATACTGACTATGAGAAAAAACTCATGTTTTTAAATGACCCTAAATTTGAAAAAAAAATTAACCAATTAGCCTTTAAGTCCTCTCTTAAACTTGTGGATAGGATAAAGGGAGAAAGTATGGATGGATTTATTATAAGGATGACCACAAATATAGAAGATTTAAGGGAAAAGATTAGGATATATGAAGATAAGAAGATTGATAATATAGTTGAACTTATGAAAATTGTAATTAAGGAGAATCCAGACTTTAAAGTAGATACTAAATCTATTAAAGGATTTTTCTATAAAAATCATAATAAATTTAAGATTATCACCAATACTGGTTCATACGAAATGGATTTTATAGAAGATTTATATAAATCGCTTTTAGATAAGTATGGGGACTTGATAGATGAAAAGGAAGTAAGTCTTGTTGATAAAACTTGGGCTTATGATATGATAAAATCTCTATGATAGTATATTTAGATAAGGAAAATTTAAGAAAGGATGTCTATGATATCTTAAATATTTTCTATGAAAGAGATGACTTTTGCTTTGTAGAAGAAAAGAGTAAAGCAGATATTTTAATTGAAGACAAAAAGATAATATATGATGGGAAGGAGATTTTCTTGAAAGATAAATTAGATATGAAAATCTCCCTATATGAAATCCTAGAAAAAATTACAGGAAAATCATCGGCTTGGGGAATCTTAACAGGTTCAAAACCATTAAAGCTTTTAAAAAATCATAGCCTTACTGACTTAAAAAATATATATAAGGTCTCTGATAAAAAAATTGGCTTATTAAAGTCTGTAAAACTTAGTCAAGATAAGAAAAATTTCAATAAAAATGATTTTAATATTTATATAAATATTCCATTTTGCCCAAAAAGATGTTCTTACTGCTCTTATCCTACTATTGTGTCTAACACAGTAGATAAAAAAGCTTATATCAAAACTATCATAAAAGAAATTAGTGAGATTAATATTCCAAAAAAACTAGATACAATCTATATAGGAGGAGGAACTCCTTCAAATCTTGATAAAGAAGATATAAAAAGAATCCTTAAAGCTTTAGATAATAAATTTAGCTACATGGAATTTACATTTGAAGCTGGAAGAGAAGATAGTCTAGATTTTGATAAACTTAAATTATTAAAAGACATGGGAGTTGGCAGAATATCCCTAAATCCACAGACTTTTACTAAAAGTGTGCTAAAAAATATAGATAGACCTTTAGACTTTGATAACTTTATAAAATTATATGATTATGCTAAAAGTTTGGGATTTATCATAAATATGGACTTTATCATAGGACTTTTTGGAGAAAGCAGGGAAAGTTTTAGGAAAAATTTCAATATTTTAGAAAAGCTAAGACCAAACAATATAACCTTTCATGCCTTGGCTCAAAAGGTAGGATCTAAGTTTTTTGAAAATAAGGTAAATGGAGATAAGGATGAAGCCTATAAAATTTCAAATGATATAGAAAATTTCATTAAAGAAAATTCCTATAAGCCTTATTATTTATATAGGCAAAAAAATATAATAGGAAACCTTGAAAATGTAGGATATGAGATAGGTAATACAGCACAAAGATATAATATCTTAATAAATGAAGAGCTTGAAAATATTATAGGACTTGGTATGAATTCCAATACTAAGCTTACTAATGGCAAAAAATACAGAAATAGCAGAAATCTCAGAGATTATTATAAGAATATAGGAGATGAGATATATAAAAAAAATAAATTGATTGAAGAATTTTTGATTAATAATTAAAAATAAAAGGAGTAGCCATGGATAAGGATATAAAATTAGTTGCAATTGATCTTGACGGGACTCTTTTAGACTCTCATAAGGAAGTTGCAAAGAGAAATATTGATGCTATTAATAAAATTAGAAGCAAGGGAGTCTATGTGGTAATTTCTACAGGTAGGCCATGTGCTGGATTTTCTTGGATACTTGATAAGCTTAATCTTTTTCATGATGATGACTATTCTATAACAAATACCGGTACTCTTATCATGAAGAATATGGACAAGTCAGATGTTTGGAAAAAGTGCCTTAGCATGAAAGACTTCAAATTTGCCCAAACTCTTATTAAAGACGATATGCAAATAGGAATTTACAATAAATATTCTATTTTAAATAATTATAAGGTTATAAACAAACATTTCTTATTTGAGGCAGATATATTAAAAATGCCTATAGAAAAATTTGATGAAAGCGATATGAATACAGATGTTGATAGGATTACTATAACTGGAGATACCCATATAATGGATGAGTTTTCTGAAAAATATAACGAAAAATTATTAAGAGATTACCAAACAGTAAGAAATGTACCAGAAGTTTTCGAAATTTTAAACAAAAAAGCAGATAAGGGAAAAGCCTTAACAGAACTTGGGAAAATGCTTGGTATAGAGCTTGATGAAATGCTTGCAATTGGAGATTCAAATAATGATAAGTCAATGCTTTCAATCGTTGGAATTCCTGCGACTTGCTCAAATGGACTAAAATCAGTTAAGGATATATGTAAGATAGTATCAGACTTTTCAAATGATGAGGCAGGAGTAGCAAGAATAATAGAAGAAGTTTTTGATATATGAATTTATTAAAAAGGCTATTGCCAATAATTGATTATTTGCAATAGCCTTTTTTTTACCATTTAATATGAACAACAGGTTTTATCAAATCTCTTGGTTTTTCATGCATTATATTAAAGGCATCTTCAATTTTTTCAAAACCATCATATGATTTATTTAGTAAAAGTGATGGGTCAACTCTCTTATTTGCAATCATATTTAAGAGCCTTTCAATTCTTTTTGCTCCACCTGGACAAAATCCTCCCACTATTGATATATCACCCATACCAAGTCCCCATTCAAGGGTTGGGAAAGATATGGTATCTTTAGAGTCAAAATAATTAACATTTGAAATAAAACCATTTGGTTTAACCATTCTTAAAGCTTGATTTATTGAATTGGCATTTCCACCAGCTATAATCACAGAATCAATACCGTTTGGGAAAAGTTCTTTAACCTGCTCATCTACAGGACCTTCTTTATAATTTATAATCTCACTAGCCCCATATTTTTTTGCCAGTTCAACACAATTAGGTCTTGTACCAACACCTATAATGTGACCTGCTCCTTGAAGTTTAGCTCCTGCTACAGCCATAAGACCAACTGGACCAATTCCTATGACTACAACATTATCTCCAAACTTAACCCTAGCATTTTCTACCCCATAAAAACCTGTACTCATCATATCGCAAGTCATAAGAGCTTGGTCTACAGTTACATTTTTAGGTAGGTGAACTAGGTTAGCATCAGCATTATTGACATGGAAAAATTCCGCAAAAGATCCATCTTTTGAATTTAAAAATTTAAAAGATCCCATAAATCTACTATCATGAGCGTTGTTTATATTACGGTCTTGAAGACCTACTTCGTTCCAATCTGGTGTAACACATGGAACAACTACTACATCACCTTTTTTAAATCTTTTTATTTCGGATGAAACTTCAACAACTTCAGCTACAGCCTCATGACCTAAGATTAAATTTTCCTTAACTCCAGCTCCACCATGAGCTGAGTGAGTGTCAGATGAACAAGGTGCTAGAGCAATAGGTCTTAAAATAGCATCATTTCCCTTTAAGGATGGCTTCTTTTTTTCAATCCAACCAGTTTTTGGTGTCTTTATTACTCCAAATCCTTTCATATATCTCTCCTTTTATGTTTAACTTCAAAATCTTCTAATAATTTATACCCAAGAAGATAGAAATTAAAAATATTAAATTATAAAATATTGAAAATAAGCTAAAAACTAGTATTATAAAACAGTAATTGTTTGCGTAAGATTTTAAAAATCTTTAAGATTTTATATTGAAATATAAAATCAGATATGAAGGAGGAGATATGAGTAGATTTTGCTCTCTATCCTCAGGATCTTCGGGAAATTGTGTCTTTGTTGAGCATAGAGGTAAAAAAATTCTTATAGATTGTGGTTTTTCAGGAAGAACTATAGAAAAACTTCTTAAGAAAATCGGAGAAAATGCTAACGATCTAGATGGAATCTTCATAACTCATGAGCATGCAGATCATGTTAAAGGAGCAGGAGTTTTATCTAGAAGGTATAATTTACCTATCTATGCTAATAAGGGAACTTGGCTTTCTTTGATAAAATCATGTGGAAAAATAAAAGAAGAAAATATCAAATTATTCAAGAGTAATGAGTTTTTAAATTTTAAGACATTTGATATCTTGCCAATTAGAATCCACCATGATGCCAAAGAACCAGTTGGATTTATCCTATACTTAGACAATAAAAAGATAACTGTCCTTACAGATACAGGAATTATAGATGAAAAGATTGCAATTGAAATTAGGGGCTCTGATATATATTATTTTGAGGCGAATCATGACCTTGAGGCCCTCAAGAGAGGTCCATACACCTATCCTATGAAAGTTAGGATTATGGGAAATATGGGACATTTATCAAATGAGCAATCAGCTATGGCTTTGGCTGATGCCCTAGAAGGTAAGAATGAGAAAATATTTCTTGCTCACCTTTCAGATACTAATAATTCTGCTGATTTGTGTAAGTTAACAGTTGAAAATTACCTAAAATCATGTGGCTTAGATACTGATAGAGATATAAAGTTAGAGGTTGCTAGAAGGTATGAACCTTCAACCATAGTGGAGTTATAATGGATATAGAAGAAATAGAAAAATCGATAATAAAAAAATATAGGAAGGAACTTTGGTCTAAGTTTGTCAAGGCTGTCAAAAAGTTTGAGCTTATTAATGAAGGAGATAAGGTATGTTGTGCAATTTCTGGAGGAAAGGACTCACTCCTTACTGCAAAACTTGTAGAAGAGCTTCATAAACACTCAAATGTGGATTTTGAAGTAGAATATCTTTCAATGGACCCGGGATATGACTCTTACAATAGAAAGCTATTAGAAGAAAACTTGGCTTACTTAAATATAGATGCCCATATATATGATTCAGATATCTTTGAAGTAAGTGAGAAGATTTCTGGAGACTATCCTTGTTATATGTGTGCAAGGATGAGAAGGGGATTTCTTTATGCCAAGGCCAAAGAGTTAGGTTGTAATAAGATTGCTCTAGGTCATCATATGAATGATGCCATAGAAACTACTCTTATGAATATATTCTATGCTGGAAATTTCAAGACCATGAAGCCAAAGCTTAAAGCTCAAAACTTTGAAAACATTGAGCTTATAAGGCCAATGTACTTTATAGAAGAAAAAGATATAATAGCTTGGAGGGACTATGCTGGACTTAATGCTCTAAATTGTGCCTGTACAGTAACAAAAAAAAGCGAGTCCTATACTAGAAAAAAGATTAAAAATCTAATTGATGACTTAAAAGACGATATACCAAATCTTGAAAAATCAATCCTAAGATCTGCCGACAATGTAAATTGCGACATGGTATTAGGTTATACCTTAAATGGCAAAAAACATTCATTCTTGGAGGAATTTGAACAATGATATTAGACTTATTAAAGGTAGCTATCCTTTCAATTGTAGAGGGAGTTACAGAATTTTTACCTGTTTCATCAACAGGACACCTTATTTTGGTAAACGAATTTGTAAAACTTGAACCAGATGGTTTTGCCAATGCTTTTAACGTTATAATCCAGCTTGGGGCTATACTCTCAGTAGTAGTCTTATATTTTAGAAAACTTAACCCTTGGGATTATGAGAAGACAAGAAACTACTTTCCCAAAAATTACAATAATTTAAATATGCAATCAAAGGCATATTATAGGCTAAGTCATCCTGACCAAAATACCATAGAATTATGGAAAAGGGTAATAATTGGGGTTATACCTGCAGGAGTTTTGGGACTTTTACTTGATGATTTTATAGATGAACACTTATTTAAGCCAATGGTCGTTGCAGCAATGCTTTTGATTTGGGGTATAATTATAATCTTGGTTGAGAATAAAAATAAAAGAGAAAAAATGCAAAGACTTGATAATCTAAGCTTGATTTCTTTTAAAACAGCCTTTTTTATAGGATGCTTTCAAGTTCTTGCAATGGTACCAGGAACAAGTAGATCAGCTGCAACTATAATAGGAGCCATGCTTTTAGGCTTGTCAAGGGGAGCAAGTGCAGAATTCTCATTCTTTCTTGCAATACCAACTATGCTTGGAGCAACCCTACTTAAGGTTATTAAAAATGTATCAGGTTTTTCAGGCTATGAGTGGTTTTTAATCCTTGTAGGAATGGTTTTATCATTTATAGTTGCCTATATAGTTATAAAGAAATTTATATCTTATGTTCAAAGAAATGATTTTATAATCTTTGGGAAGTACAGGATAGTCTTATCTATTCTTGTATTTTTATTCTTTGTAATATTTAGGTAAATATCAGGGGATTTATTCCCCTTATTTTTATGCTTTAAAAAAACTTACTAATGGTGTAAAATTAGACTAAGAGTTAAAATTAGACAAAGAGGAAAATAGATGAAAATATTATTTTTTATATCAGCATTTGCACTTTTTTATGCAATGCTAGGTTATCCAATTACTTTAATATTACTGGATAAAATTTTAAAAAAGGAAAACAAAAAGGACTATACATATAAACCCAAGGTATCAATGATAATTTCAGCCTATAATGAAGAAAAAGTTATAGAAAAAAAACTTGAAAATATCACAAAATCAGACTACAAAAATCTCGAAATCATTATAGCCAATGACTGCTCTGATGATAGGACTGTAGAAATTTCTCAAAATTTCATAAAGAATCATCCAGACATAGACATAAAAATAAATACAGCAAAAGACCACTTTGGAAAGACTAATGCACAAAATGAGGCAGTTGCTGTGGCAAATGGTGAGATTATAGTTTTCTCTGATGCAAACTCCATGTTTAAGGAAGATGCTATAAAAGAGCTAGTATCATATTTTACCTCAGATGATATAGAATATGTATGTGGTTCACTAATATATAAAAAAGATGATGATATATCAAGCGTTGTTGCAGAAAATACTTATTGGAATCTTGAGCTTAAGATGCGTGAAATAGAAAGTAAGATTGATACTATAGCTGCAGGAAATGGGGCAATCTATGCTTGTCGAAAAAAAGACTACAGACACTATAATCTTGTTTCAAGTCATGACTATGAAATGCCACTTTATGCAGGACTTAGTAATAAAAGAGCACTTTACAATAAGGATGCCATAGCAGTAGAAAAGGCAGGAGCTACAACTGAAGATGAATTCAAAAGAAAGGTTAGGATGCAAAGAAGGATATTGACAAATATTTTTACAAACTTAAAAAGACTCAATGTATTTAAATATGGTTGGTTTTCTTTCTTTCACTTTAATCACAAGACCCTTAGGTTTTTACAAAGCTTTTTTCATATAGTTTTATTTGTAAGCAACATATTTTTGTTAAATGAAGGGCCATTTTATAAAATTACATTTTTAGGACAAATTTTATTTTACCTAATAGCCCTACTTGGATATTTAACGAAATCTCAATCAAAATTATTATATTTTCCACTTTATTATTCTATGATGATGCTTGCACAAATAAAGGGTGCTATCAACGAAGCAAGTGGTAAAAGCAAGCCAACATGGGAGAAGGCAGAATCAACAAGGTAGAATTATGAGATTAGAAGTATTAGTATCAACTATGCATCAAAATAGCATAGACTTTTATAAGAAATTAAATATAAAATCAGATTGCATAATAATAAATCAAACTGATAAAGAAAACTATGATGAAGTGATAGATAAAGGCCACAAGATAAGGATGATATCTACAAAAACAAGGGGACTTGGTAGGAGTAGAAATATTGGATTATTAAATTCTAAAGCTGATATAATATTATTATGTGATGATGATGAAGTACTTGAAGATGATTATGTTGAAAAAGTTAAATCGGAATTTGAAAATTATTCTGATACACATTTTTTCATAATGAAGACTATAATTTATCAAAATGGAGAAGAGATTATAAAGGTAAAAGATGATAGTGAACTTAAACTATATAATAGTTTAAAATATGGGTCAGTTCACTTTGCCTTTAAAAGAGAAGTAATAGAAAAGTACAATATGTCATTTTCGACTTACTTTGGAGCAGGTACAAATCATGGCTCAGGTGAGGATTCTTTATTTCTAAGAGATGCTTTCAAAAATAATCTTAAAGTAAGATCATCAAATAAGCTTATTGCAAAAGTATACAACGATGAGTCTACATGGTTTACAGGCTATGATGAAAAACATTTTTTTGATAAAGGAGTGCTTTCTAAGGCTTTATTTCCCAAAGCTTATAGGTTATATATAGAATACTACCTAAAAGGTCACGAAAAATTAATGATAAATATAGATAAAAAGACAGCTAGAAAGAAGATGTTGGAAGGGGCGAAATATTTTGGAGGTTAAGATGAAAAAGAAAAAATCGATATTAAGCGTTATACCCAAAGCTCTAGTTTTTGGTATTATAGTGGGTATAGGATTTTACTTTTTGGCACCAAGACTTGGTCTTAAAAGTTATAGGGCGCAAGCCAAAATACTTACAACTGATACTAAAAATATAGAAAAAGATGATAAGACTGCCTACACTTATGCAGAAACTGTAAATTCAGATGCTATTAAAAATAAGGTTATAGAAAATCTAAAACTTAATTTAAATCCAGCAGAACTTGACGAAAAGATGGATATTGATACAGTATCAAACACCCATATTATTAATATAAATGTAAAAGATAGTGTAAAATTAAGGGCAGAAGACATAGCAGATGAGTATGCAGATCTTACGGTTTCAGTAATAAATCAATTATATAATGCAAATGCCAAAGTTCTTGACTATGCTTATCAAAACGGATCTTTATTAAAGCCTTCGGCAGAAATGACAACTAGAGTTGGTCTTGCAGCCTTTGTAACATATTTTATCCTATCTTCTTTGCGAATATTCTTATCAAACTCTAGAATAGAAGATGAAATTATAGACGACAATAGAAAAGTTATAAGAAAAGTAGTCTTTGAAGAAGATAATGATAATGAAAAAGCTAAAGATTATGAAGATAAAGAAGAAATTGAAGAGAATAAAGATAATGAAGAATTTGTAGTTTATGAAGAAGTTGAAGAAGACAAAGAAGATGAAAAAACTAAGGAATCTGTAAAAATAGATGAGTTCAATAAAGTAGAAGAAGACTATGGATATAGGTATAAGAATACTAAAGAGGATAAAGAAGAAAATGTAGAAACAAGGGAAATATTCATAAATGACGGTAAAAAATATATGATTATATCTGATATACCAAAATATGAAGATGGTGATTTAGATGTTTAATAAGAACAAGAATTTAAGAGTAAAAAAAGCTTTTGAAAATCTTAAAGAAAACTTTATAAAGGCGG
>NZ_JAXDSU010000008.1:0-73691 GCF_034090325.1 Anaerococcus porci | reverse complement strand
TGCATAGTGTCTGTTTGGTGTTTCATATTCTACTACAGATGTGTTGATTGTGATTCCTCTTTCTCTCTCTTCTGGAGCTTTATCGATTTTATCATAATCAATTGATTCACCTGTTCCGTATTTTTTATTTAATACTAATGTGATTGCTGCTGTTGTTGTTGTTTTACCATGGTCAACGTGTCCTATTGTACCAATATTAATATGTGGTTTACTTCTTTCAAATGTTTCTTTACTCATTTCATCCTCCTGTTTGTTTTATTTATTTAATACTTCTTCTTTTACACTTTCAGGTACTTGTGCATAGTGGTCAAATGTCATTGAATATGTTGCCCTACCTTGAGTTTTACTTCTTAAGTCTGTTGCATATCCAAACATTTCTGAAAGTGGAATGAATGCATTTAGCACATGGATTCCATCTTTAGGATTCATTCCATCAATCTTACCTCTTCTTGATGAAACATCTCCCATTACATCTCCTAGGTATTCATCAGGTGTTGTAATTTCTACTTTTTCCATTGGTTCAAGTAATATTGGTTTAGCCTTAGCTACTGCATTTTTAAGAGCCATAGAACCTGCTACGTGGAAAGCTACTTCTGATGAGTCTACTTCGTGGTATGAACCATCAAATACTTCTACATGCATATCAACCATTGGATATCCACCAAGTATACCTTGAGTAGCTGCTTCCCTAACACCTTCTTCAACTGGTTTAATATATTCTTTAGGAATTGCTCCTCCAACAATTTTGGATTCAAATGTAATTCCTGAGCCTTCTTCGCCAGGCATAATTCTAAGAACAACGTCACCATATTGACCAGAACCACCAGATTGTCTTACAAATTTACCTTGTGCTTCTGCAGGAGCTGTTATAGATTCTCTATATGCTACTTGTGGATTACCTATATTTGCTTCTACTTTAAATTCACGAAGCAGTCTATCTACGATAATTTCAAGGTGTAATTCTCCCATTCCTGAAATTATTGTTTGTCCTGTTTCTTCATCTGTCTTAGTAACAAATGTTGGATCTTCTTCAGCAAGTTTTTGAAGTCCTAAAGCCATCTTATCTTGTGAAGCTCTTGTTTTTGGTTCAATGGCTACCGAGATAACTGGGTCTGGAAATTCCATATTTTCAAGAATGATTGGATCATCTTGAACACATAAAGAATCTCCTGTTGTTGTATTTTTAAGTCCTAGAAGAGCTACAATATCTCCACAATAACCTGTTTCGATTTCCTCTTGTTTGTTAGAGTGCATTTGTAGTATTCTTCCAACTCTTTCTCTTTTACCCTTTGTTGCATTATAGATGTATGAACCTGATTCTATAACTCCTGAATAGATTCTTACATAAATTAACTTACCTACATATGGATCAGTTACTACTTTAAATGCTAAAGCAGAAAGAGGCTCTTCATCTCCAGGGTGTCTTTCAATAACTTTTTCTTCATCTTTTGGATCTGTACCTTGGACATCTGGAATATCAAGTGGACTTGGCATGTAATCAACTATTGCATCAAGTAGTGCTTGAACACCCTTATTTTTGTATGCGGATCCACATAGACATGGGAATATTTTCTTTTCGATTGTTCCCTTTCTTATAGCAGCTTTCATTTCATCTTCAGTTACTTCTTCACCTTCTAGATATTTCATCATGATTGTATCATCAATTTCTGACAATTCTTCTAAAAGATTAGATCTGTACTCTTCTGCTTTTTCTTTCAAATTATCTGGGATTTCGCCTTTGATTGGGTGTGCTCCTAAATCTTCTGTATTGTATGTTACAGATTCCATTGTTACTAGGTCAACTACACCTTCAAATTCAGATTCTGCTCCTATAGGTATTTCTATAGGTACAGCATTTGCTTTTAACTTTTCTTTGATAGTATCTACAGACATGAAAAAGTCAGCACCTGTGGCATCCATCTTATTTATAAAACAAAATCTTGGAATATCATATTTATCAGCTTGTCTCCAAACTGTTTCTGATTGTGGTTCTACACCACTTTTGGCATCAAATAAGGCAACAGCACCATCTAGTACCCTTAGAGATCTTTCAACCTCTACAGTAAAGTCAACGTGACCTGGTGTATCTATGATGTTAATTCTGTGATTATTCCAGTAACATGTTGTAGCAGCAGATCCTATTGTGATTCCTCTTTCCTTTTCTTGCTCCATGGAATCCATTACTGCTGTACCATCGTGAGTATCACCTATTTTATATATCTTACCAGTATAAAATAACATTCTTTCTGTTACTGTTGTTTTACCAGCATCGATATGAGCCATGATACCTATATTTCTGGTTTCTTTTAATGAGACATCTCTTGCCATCGATCCCCCTAATATCTATAGTGTGCGAAAGCTTTATTAGCTTCTGCAGCTCTGTGCATTTCTTCTTTACGTTTAACACTTGCACCAGCATTATTTGATGCGTCTAAGATTTCTTTAGATAATCTTTCAACCATAGTTTTTTCACCACGAGCTCTTGAGAAATTAACTAACCATCTTAAGCCTAAAGTTTGTCTTCTTTCTGGTCTAACTTCCATAGGAACTTGATAGTTTGCACCACCAATTCTTCTTGCTTTAACTTCAAGTGTTGGCATAACATTCTCTAAAGCTTGGTAGAATACTTCTAATGGATCATTTCCAGAAGTTTCTCCAACTATATCGAAAGCATCGTAAACTATTTTTGTAGCAACACCTTTTTTACCGTCAAGCATAACGTTGTTGATAAGTTTTGTTACAACTCTATCGTTATACTTAGCATCTGGCATTACCTCTCTTTTTGGTATATGTCCTTTTCTTGACACTTTGCTTCCCTCCTTTACCAATTTAGTAATATCTTTAGTACTCGACCCTAAGGCCTTAAACGACCTTAAAGCCGTTTGTGTGCACATATACTTTATTTTAAGCTTAGTACATTATGCACTACATCTAAATACTAATTATTCGCCTTTTTTAGCTCCGTATTTAGATCTACCTTGTTTTCTTCCTTCTACTCCTGCTGTATCAAGAGTACCTCTTATAATATGGTATCTAACACCTGGAAGGTCTTTTACTCTTCCTCCTCTTATAAGTACAACTGAGTGTTCTTGAAGGTTGTGTCCAATTCCTGGTATATAAGAAAGAACTTCTGCTCCATTTGTAAGTCTAACTCTGGCAACTTTTCTTAAAGCTGAGTTAGGCTTTTTAGGTGTTACTGTTCTTACTGAAGTACAAACTCCACGTTTTTGTGGTGATTGAACCTTAGTTTGTCTTCTTTTAAGTGTATTGAAGTTGTAACCTAAAGCTGGTGTAGCTGACTTTTCTTTAATTGTCTTTCTACCTTTTCTAACAAGTTGGTTAATTGTAGGCATAATGCACCTCCTTTTCTTTTAAATTTTTTAATGATAATTAATAGGACTGACCTTATGCCAATCCTTATTAATTTTACTATCTAATGTCTCTAATGTCAAATATTTGAAACACTTTAATAAAATATTTCTTTTTATTTATTTTACAAAACTTAATAATTGATTTTTGAATGTCTATAAATTATTAAAAAAATCTTAATCATAGCTATTTATAAAGGTATTTACTAAGATATAGTCCATATAATTATTTATAAAGAAAGAGTCATATTTTTCTAATTTATCAAATATTTTACTTTATGAAGTCTTTTTTTTACTTTTATAATTGATATATTTAAGAACTAAAAAATCTATAATAACATAATATTGACTTACTGGAGATATGGATGTGTTTTTTTCATACCTATAGACCTCATGAGATATAAAGTTTAAATTTACATCAGATATCTTTGAAAGTTTATTATTAGAAAGCTTTGTAATTGATACAACAAAGACTTTTTTCTTAATATTATTTAAAAAGTTTATAACTAGCTTATTATCTCCTGAAAAAGATAAGGCAAATATAATATCTTTTTCTTTTATATTCTCATTAATTAAGGCTATATCTCTTCTTGCATCAATGATAATTATAATTTTTCCTATATTAAGAAAATTTCTTTTAAGCTCTTGGGCAAGATTCCTTTGGATAAAGCCTGAATAAATTACATATATGTTTTCAGCCTTGTCTAGATTTTCAAATAAAAAGTCGAGATTTCTATTTTTAATCATATTCATACTTATTAAAATGTCATTATAGGTAAACTCTATTTCGTTTTCATCAAAATCTACAATTTTCCCATCTTCCCACTTTATTAGATACTTAAGTTCTGAGTAACCATCAAGTCCTAATTTTTTAGCTAAATTTACTATAGAGCTTGTTGAAAATTTTGTATTTTTAGAAAAGTCTTTTAAGTTCTTTTCTACAAAATCATCCTTATTTTGAGTTATATAAGAAAATAGTTCTATATCTTTACTATCTAAATTTTCATAAGATTCTTTTACTAAATCACTAACTTTCATTACTTATCCTAAATTCTCTATATTTTTTAAAAAAATCTTCTATCTTCCCTAAATTTTTTGTTATTAGATTTAAACTCTTATCATGAATTTTTTCTAAATTTATAAAATAATCACAAAGAAATGCATTCTTAATTCCATCGCTTATAAGAATCTTTAGACAATCTATATTTGATATTATTGACAAAAGCTCTAGAGCATACTGATCTTTTGATAAATCTATTACAAATATTGTCGAATTTTCTAATAATTTCTTATTAAAGGTTGATAGTTCATCCCTTCCCTGATAACTCTCTGAAAATTGACCAAAATCTTTTAAATATAGTTTAATGGAAGAACACAAAACTTCTTCATATTGTCCATTGCCGTATATAAAGATATTGTTAGTATTAATAAGTTTTTCAAAAATTTCACTTAAGTCTTCTTTAATTTTACTTTCATCTATGCTTTCAGCATTTCTATCCTTATTGATATAAAATTTAAGTTCACTATATCCATTAAATCCTAGTTTTTTAGAAAATCTTAGTACACTTGTCCTTGATGTAAAGCATAGTTTTGCCAAATCATTAATAGATTGGTCTAACACCCCTTTATTATTTAATATAAACTCTGCAATCGTTAGGTCAGTTTGACTTAGCTTTTTTTTATTTTTACTTATCAATTTTTCTATTGTCATGGAACCTCCAAAAAATCCTAGTAACATTATACTGCTACTAGGATTTTTATTTCCTATATTATTCTAATTTTCAAAAAATTTAATTATTTTAACTCTGGCCAATAATCTTTATTAGCATTGATTAAGTCATCTAAAATAAGCTTTGCAACTTTTGCACTTGGAACTGTCTTTGAAAGTGTAAGTGCTTGCCATAATTTTTGGTAAGATCCTTCAATCCAAGCTTCTACTGCAAGTTTTTCCACAGATACTTGCTCTTCCATCATACCTTTTTGAAATTGTGGAATTTTTCCTTGGCAAATTTTCTTATACCCAGTTTTATCAACAATACATGGAACTTCTACCATAGCTGTCGGATCAAAATTTGAAATTGCCCCATCATTTGGAACTATTAGCAAGAATACTTCTTTTGTATTTTCAGCTAATGCTATAGCTAAGTCTACTATATATGATGCGTGAGCGTCTATTTCAAAGTCTATACCTTCTGCTGTTCCTCTTTCGGTAATAGTATTACATAGACCAAATACTTCTTTTTCTCTACCTTCTTTAACTTCATCTACCCTGGTGTGCTTAATATCTGTATGCTCCATTACGAAGTCTGGATATAGGTAGTATTTTAGGTAAGTATTTGGAATTGTTTCTGGATCTAGGGCATATACATCTTTTGCCTTTGTAAATGTTTCAACCCATGATTCATCTAGATGTTGAGCTGTTCCTATTCCATCTGCAAAACCATTTTTAGAAACATGTTCTTTAATTTGTGGCATTAAGTCATTTCCTTCTTGATCTCTTATATCTGTAAACCAACCAAAGTGGTTAAGTCCATAGTATGAAAAGTCGAGATCTTTCCAGTGGCTTAATCCAACCATATCTGCCATCTTATACATTAAGTCAATTGGCATATCACATATATTTATAATCTTTGAGTCAGGTCTTAATCTTCTTGTTGCTTCTGCAACTATAGCTGCAGGATTTGAATAATTAAGCATCCAAGCATCTGGTGAGTATTTTTCCATATAGTCAAGGATTTCTATAACCCCGCCTATTGATCTAAGACCGTAAGCTATTCCACCTGGCCCACAAGTTTCTTGCCCTATAACACCATATTTTGGAGGAATTTTCTCATCTTTTGATCTCATTTCATACTTACCAACCCTTATTTGAGCCATAACAAAATCAATATCAGTAAAGGCTTCTTCAGGGTCTAGGGTGTGGATAAATTCAATATCCGGATGTCTTTCCCTCATGAATATATCAAAGGCATTACCAATTTTATCCTGTCTTTCTTTATCGTTATCATAAAGCTTAATAGCTCTTATTGGAAACCTATCAAGGTTGTCCATAAGCATTAGAATCATTCCCGGTGTAAATGTAGATCCACCACCTGCAATAGTTATAGCATATTTTTTCATTTTTCTCTCCTTAATTTTCTTCTAGTATTTTTCCAAATTCATCTGCCACATATTGAATATTTGTCCCAACTATAACATGGACTGATTTGCCATTTCTACTTGTTCCGTAAGTTCCTATTTCCTTAAAATAATCATTTTCCATTATTTTTTCTGGATCATTGACATTTACCCTTAGTCTTGTAACGCAATTTGTAAAATCTTTAATATTTTCTGCCCCACCAAGTCCTATTAGGATTTCATCAGCCATTACTTGAAATTCGTTAGCTTGAGACTTTTTATTTGTATTCTTTTCTCTATAGTCTTTTTTATTATAAAGTTTTACATCAGATTTAACTTCCCTACCTGGAGTTTTAAAATCAAACTTCTCAATTAAGAATTTAAATACTAAATACCAAACTCCAATAGCTACTATTCCGATTATTAACATCTTAACATAAGCTGGCCAATGGTTAGCCATAAGTGGTATCCAGTTAAGCGACGCCATTTCTATGGCACCTCCCGAGAATATTCCTATAACTCCAAAGAAGTACATTATTGTTGATAGACATGCAGCTAAGATAGCATGAACTATAAATAATGGTGGAGCTATAAATAAGAATGTATACTCAATAGGTTCTGTAACACCACACATAACAGCTGATATTGTAACCGGTATTAAAAGTCCTGCTACTTTCTTTTTATTTTCAGGTTTAGCTGTCTTATAAAAGGCAAGTGCTATACCAACACAGCCAAATAACTTTGACCATCCTGTTGAAGTGAAGGCTGCAAATGGTGCAAGTTCTATAAGTGGTTTAGAACTTGCTGCTATTTCTGGCAAAGCTTTTGCCCACGCGGCATATATACCACCAGATACCAATACTGAATCATAATAAATTGGTGCATAAAGTAAGTGGTGGAGCCCAAATGGTATAAGTAATCTTTCGAGTAAGATAAATATCCAAACACCTAGTCCACCTGCATTTGTTACAAATCCTTGGAATGATGTAATAATCATTTGAATCTTAGGCCAAATAAAACACGCAAGGACTGCCACTGGAATCATTACTATAAAACCAAGTCCTACTACAAAAGCAGAACCTCTAAAAACACCTAACCATTCAGGAAGCCTTGTGTCAAAATATCTGTTATGTAGAAAAATTGCTAATCCTGAAATTAGTAAGGCTCCCATCATACCCATATCTAAAGTTTTAATATTAGCAACACTTGCAAGCCCCGTATCAGCTCCAGCTTCTAATGAATAATCTACACCAAAAACACTCCCCCAAGTTCCAAGTATTGAAGCTACATAATAATTGAAAATTAAGTATATAACTAACGATTCCATACATGCTCTTGCATTTTGTTTGCTAGCAAGTCCAATAGGTAACGAAACCGCAAATAATAGCGGCAATTGGTTAAATACTGTCCAACCACCATTTAGAATCATATCCCAAAAACCACGCCAAAATGTACCCTCAGCTGCGATAGATCCTAATATTTGTTCATTTGTAAACAATATTCCAAATCCAATAAGTACTGCAGATACTGCAAATAACATTACTGGGGTAAACATCGCTCCTCCAAACTTTTGAATCTTTTCCATCATTTTTATCACCCTCCTTAGGTAAACGATATCTATTTATTGATATGATATTATTATTTTTAGTGATTGTCAATAAATATTGAAATTTAGGGATATTTTGTTATTTTATAAATATATTTTTAAAATGTGAATATTCCCCTTTAATATTTTCACAGATCAAGTACAATCATGAAAACAATTTTAATGAATTAACTTCTATACTACAAAAAATAAATTTTGAAATAAAGAATTTGAGGTAAGTATGACTTTATATAAATTATTAATCTTGGATTTGAAAGAAAAAAAGAAAAAAATTGAATATATAGATAAGCAAGTAAGTGATTTTTATATGGGAGGTATTTCTCTTTGTCTTTATTGGATAAATAAAAATAAGCAAGTAAAAGATTTTTGGGCTATTTTTACATCTGCTCTTATTAACTATAAGAATCCAATTAGTAAATATATAATTTGTGCAGGAAAAAATTCTAAAATCAAATCATATGCTAGCATAGGAGGAGATTTTTCATATTTTTTAAAAAGTAACTCCTATGACGCATTGATTCTACTAAATAAGGCAGATAAAATATATGACTTATATATAGATGGTACAGATATAAAATTTAATAAAATATCTAATGATAACAGTAATAATGATACTTTCACCTACCTTAAAAATACATATGGCAATGATACATCTTCTATTTATATAACTTCTTCTACAAAAAGAGGAGATAAATTGTCAAGGCTAATTGTTGATAAGTATCGTGGATGCTCTAGAAATCTATCAAATTTTCTATATGAAAAAAATCTAAGATCAATTACAATAAGAAAAAATAAACTTAAATCCATCTACTTAAATTTATATAAAAAATCTTCAAGTCCTTGTGAAGGCTGTTTTATATCATGTAAGTCAAGGAGTAAAAAAGAAGAATCTAGTAACCTATTTTCTAAAAAAGATTCTTATCTAAAAGGCGATTTGAATAAATTAAAAGAAATAAAAGAAAGACTTAACCAATATGGTATAGATATTTTCGGCTTATCTAAAAGCATAGAATTCTCGTTTAATCATCTAAATCACATCTACAATTTCAAGGATTTAAGTCTTAATAGCTTAGATAATATCGTAAAAAAAGTAACATCAGATAGAAGAGATAAATTATATGCTGACCTTTCTAATGGTAGGGAGTTTTTAAAAGATAAATATGGTATAAAAACACTGGAAAAAATGAAAAAAACAGACAATTACTCATATAATAAAAAGATAATTGATTCTATTTGCATTTGTTTATTTGCAGTAAACATAAATGACATAGAAGATATAGTGGAAACAATAAATATAGTTTCTATGAAAAACTTTAAAGAAGATAATATTTATTCTTTAATAGCTGAAATAAAAAAAATGGATGCTTACTATAAAATATAGCTAGCATCCACTTGTACTTAACTAATTAATATTGTGTCAAGTTTGATTTTTATCTTATATAAGTTTTAAATTGATATACAAAATATTTTAACTCCCATTATAGACCTTTATATTATTATAGAGCCACTTTTATCAGTATTGTATCCTCCAAGTTTTTCCATAGTATCCTTGAATTTTTTTGATTTAAGGATTTCAATAATGTCCTTAATTGAATTAAGTTTCAAATTTTTTTCCTTTACTATAAATTGATATTCTTCATCCTTTAAGTAAATAAAGTCAATGTCCATTTTTATGGCAGCCGACTCAACTCCAATAGAAAAGTCACAGTCCCTATTTTTTACAGCAAGAGCTGCTGAAAGATGGGTTGTTACTTCATTGTCATAGCCCTTTATTTTATATTTATCTATATTTTTCTTATCCAATAAATAATCAAATAAAAGTCTTGTTCCAGCTCCCCTTTGCCTATTTATCATGGTCTTATCAAGCAAATCTTCTATAGTTTTTATACCTAAAGGATTTCCCTTTTCTACATATATACCTTGCCTTCGACCAACCACATTTATTTTTCCTACCTTTTCATTTTTAAAAAATAACTTTATAGCATCATTATTATAAGTACCATTCTTATCTAAAAGATGGCTAGGAGCTATTAATGAATCCCCTTCACTTAAGGCCTTAAAACCTGAAAGTGATCCAACATGAGAAGATGATAATCTTGTATTTTTATTTTCTATAGCAAGTAAATCATTTATCACATCCAAAACTATATCATGTGAGCCTATTGACACTATCCTATTTTCTAAAACGTTTTTTGGAATAGGTCTATGAAGACTTACATTTACAACATCTCCCCTATTATAACCCTCAATATTTCTATCTATAATTACATATCCATCAGATTCTGATAGGGAATATAGGCTTCCTGCTTTTCTATCTAGAGGTGTTGCTATGAGCTTTCCATCGACTATCCCAATCTTTACCCTTATATATTCCCTATTTTTAAGAGATGATATAATTGGCCTAGTAAGCTTAGCCTTTAATATTAGCTTATCTTCTATATTTACTCTCATTTTTTTAAGTATTGTAGAAATCACAATTTTATCAAAGATTATATGAGCTGATACTGGATAACCAGGTAATCCTACAAAAGGTGTTTCTCCTATTTTCCCCAATATTGCAGGCTTTCCTGGTTTTATTGATAATCCATGGGCATAAACTTCACCCATTTCTTCCAAAACTTCTCTTGCATAGTCTTTACTTCCTGCAGAAGTTCCTGCAATAAGTGTTATAAAATCACATTCATTTAAGGCTTTTTCTAAGACTGTTTTTATATCATCTTTATTATCTTTTACTATTGGATAAAGCAATGTATCAATTCCATTTTCCCTTGCCATGCTTATAAGCATGGCAGAGTTTGACTCTATAATTTTACCAATTTTTAGCTCATCTTCTTCTCCAATTATTTCATTTCCAGATGGAATAATAGCTAGTTTAACTTTTTTTAATACTTCAACTTCAGTTATTCCACTTGCTATAAGAACAGAAAGATCTACCGATGAAAACTTATGAAATGATGTAAATAAGAGATCTTTTTCCACAACATCTTCCCCTTGTATTCTTATATTCTCCCAAGGATTTACTGCTTTCATTATAGTAATTCCATCTTTTTCAATTTTTACATCCTCAATCATTATCACTGCATCATAACCTTTTACTAGGGCAGAACCTGTATTACAAAATATAAAATCTTCATTTTTTAAAAATAATGGTCTATTTTCTCTAGCATATTTGGTCATCTCACTTTTTACCATTACTCCATCCATAGCAGATGAATGATAGGCAGGAGATGAATATTTTGCATAAATTGCATTTCGACTTACTCTTCCAAATGCATCTTTTGAACTTATAGTTTCAGATTCTAGTTTATAAAAAAATTTTAATATATTTTCTTGGAAAATCTTTAAAGCTTTTTCTAATTCCTGAGTATCTAAATATATATTTCTCATTTAATAAGGCTTACCCACACATATTCATTTTCCCTAAGTCCTTCACTGTATTCATCAATTAAAATATATCCCCTAACTTTCTTTAGTAAGGAAATATTATTTGAAAATCCAAATATCGGTATGGCGATAAGCTCATCCTCCCTTCTTTCTATGTCTACTAATTGAATCAAGGTTTTGGCAGATTTAGCATGAATATTTCTAACCAATCTGCATTTAATTTTAAGACTATCTTCTATATTATAATATCTGTTGTAGGCCTTTTGAAATACACATTTAAAAACTGTATAAGCACTTATTGGATTTCCAGGTAAACCTAGAATTATCGTTTTATTATTTAAGCTAAGGCTTGTTGGTTTTCCTGGTTTTATAGAAATACCATGATATATTAGACCAGGTTCTAAATCTTTTGCTATAAATGGTATAAAATCTTTTTTTCCCTTTGACGATGATCCAGATACTATTATTAAATCAATATCTTCTAAAAGCTCTTTTCTAATAATCTCTTTATCATCTTTTAAATGTTTCATAGAAACTACATTTATGCCCATAGAATTTAGCAATGAGTAAAGCATATAAGAGTTTATATCCCTAGTCTTTGCTGGATAGAGTTCAGATGATACTGGAAGAATCTCATCTCCAGTTGATATTATTTTGCAATTTATCTTATCATATGCCTCAATCTTATCATAGCCTAAGCTTGCAGCCATTGCTATAGTTTCTGGATCTATAATTTTGCCACTTCTCTGATAAAGATCTCCCTTGCTAGAATCTTCTCCTATATCTATAACATTATCCATAAAGACTATGGGCTTATTGATAGAAATTAAATCATTAGAAAATTTTTCTGTAAATTCTATTGGTATTACTGAATCTGCCCCTTCAGGAAGCATTCCTCCAGTATAGATTTTTGAAGCTTCTCCATTTTCTATCCTACACTTGGGTTCAAATCCCATTTCTATCTCTTCAACAATTCTTAAGATTGTTGGTATAGTATCGCTAGCTCCTTGGCTATCCTTATATTTTATTGCATATCCATCCATAGTTGATTTTCTAAAACTAGGCAAATCATCTCTAGATACTAAGTCACTAGCTAGTATATAGCCTAAAGAATTTTTTGTTTCAAGTAAAATCTTTTTCTTTAATGGAATTTCTTCCATAACTTTTACTTGAAGGTTAACAGCTTCATTTATTGTTTTTACATCTAATAAATCCATAATATTTTTATTCTACAATAAGATTTTTATTCTTATTGTAGATATTAAACCTTTCACCTCTTGCAAAGCCTATTAAATTTATATCCTTACTTCTTGCAATTTCAACTGCCCTACTTGTAGGAGATGATTGAGATACTATCAAAGAAAAACCGACTTTTTCTATTTTTTCTATTATTTGCTCATTCACCCTACAAGATGTAAAAATAAATTTATCGCTTATATCTATCTTTTCTTTTAAAATATGTCCTATAAGTTTATCTACTGCATTGCTCCTAGATACATCTTCTACAAATTTAACTATTTTACAATCTTTAATGAGACCTACAGAATGGGCTCCACCCGTACGTTTGAAAATTTCTGATTTATTTTGAAAGATTTTTGAAAGTTTAAATAAGTCATTTTTTTTGATTCTAAGTATTTTTGTATTATAAACAATTTCTTTTGATAGTTGTGTATTTAAAATTACATAAGAATCTTTATCTTCTATCCTTATACAATTTATATCATCAATTGAACTTATATATCCTAAGTTATAAAGATAACCTATAGTTAGATTTTCAATATCTTTTGGACTTATTAAAAGCCTTGCTATAATCTCATCTTTTATATGAATATTAAGATCTTTTTCAACTATAACCTCATCTATCATAAAAAATGATTTATCTTTATTTATTTTTTCTATCTTAAAATTTCTAATCAAATCTTTTTCCATTTTCTTCTAAATAGTTTTTCCAATCTTGAGGATAATTTAAATTTCTAAAAACTTTATTTATATTTTCTATATTTTTAATTTCTTCATATTCAACCGTATATGCAGAAATTTCATTTAAAAATCCATTTATACTTCTTCTACCTTTATTTAAATAAATCTTTATATTTTCAAACAATTCTTTTTTATATAAGGCAAAAAATGGCTCTAAATATTTTCCATTATCATATACTAAGGCTTTCTTATATTCTTTATTTTCTAAATATTCTAAATATTGACAACTAAAATAAGGCATATCACAAGCCATCAAAAAATTATCTTCATTCGATGAAGAAATAAGACCTGTATACAAACCAGCACATGGTCCTATATTTTTTATTATATCTTCCCTTATAATTATATTATTATCATAAGAATTATACCTATCTTTAAAAAAGTCTACTTCATTACTTACTATTACAATCTCATTAAAATATCTAGCTAAGTTTTCTACAATAGTATCTATTAAGAATGAGCCTTTATAATTTAGTTTTTTTTTATCTTTTCCCATCCTAGTCGATTTTCCACCAGAAAGTAAGATAGCTGTCAATTCTTTTTTATCCATTAACCACCCCAACTAATATTCATATACTTATCCATCAACCTATCATACTCATCCTTGAAAATCTTAGCATGATTATCTTCCCATCCAGCAAAATTACTTAAAATTTCTCTTAATTGTTCATCTTCCACTTTTTTTGACATACTATCATAATAATCTCTAAAATCTTCTTCTATGAGATAAGCCATACGAAGTACATTCATATCTGGAATCATAGATTGTTCAAGATTTTGAGCTAAATTCTCACTTTCTTTTCTTTTTTCGAAAAAGATTTCTCCCTTATCTTCAGGTAGATTCAATTCTTCACTGACAGTTTCTCCATCCTTATATTTTTTGAGCAATTTCTCAAGATATTCATAATGCTCAAGCTCTATTTTGGATAATTTTTCAAAGATTGCTTTTGTTTGTAAATTTCTACTTTTTATTGAATTATCTTTGTAAAAGTTATAACCATGCAATTCCATAGCCATGGCAAGATTTATTACTTTTATAGAATTATACATAAGATTTCCTTTCAATCTTTTCTATAAGAACACTTGATACCTTTAACTCAGGTATTTTCGCTATAGGGTCCAAAACAGGATTTGTTAGTAGGTTTGCAGGTCCATCTGCATAATGAAATGGCATAAATACTACACCAGGCTCTACCTTTTCGGTTATTTTTACAAAAGATTCAACAGATCCTCTCCTTGACTTTACCCTAATTTTTTCACCATCTTCTACATTATAAATTTTTGCAGTCTTTGGAGAAATTTCTATATAAGATTTCCCTGCTATTTCATTTAAACCTTCGATTTTCCCTGTCATAGTTCTTGTATGATATTGATAAAGCATTCTACCGGTTGTAAGAATTAATGGATAATCCTCATCTGGTAATTCCTTACTTTCCTCATATTCAATAGCTTTAAAAAGCCCCTTTCCCCTTGCCATAGTATTTTTGTGCATATACTTTGTTCCTGGATGTTCTTTGCCTACACAAGGCCATTGCAAAGACTCTTTTTCTAATCTTTTGTAACTTATACCACTATAAGATGGGGTGCAAAGAGCTATTTCATCCATAATTTCACTAGGAGAATTATAATATTCTTCATATCCTAGTAAATTTGATATCTCCATTATAATTTTCCAATCTGCTTTAGACTGACCAATAGGATTTATAGCCTTATTTACTCTTTGAATCCTTCTTTCAGTATTTGTAAATGTTCCATCTTTTTCTGCAAAAGAGCTGGCAGGTAAGACAAGATCTGCAAGTTCTGCTGTTTCTGTTAAAAATATATCTTGTACGAGGAGAAAATCTAAGTTTTCAAGTGACTTTTTAACATGCTTTAAGTCTGGATCTGAGATCATAGGATTTTCACCCATTATATATAAAAATTTAATATCTCCCTTGCCAGCACTATTTATCATTTCTGTTAAAGTAAGACCCTTTTTGCTTGGAAGATTACTTTTCCAAAAACTTTCCATACTCTCTCTTACAGGATCTATAAAAACTTTTTGATATCCTGTATAGTCTGTAGGAAGAGCTCCCATATCACAAGCTCCTTGAACATTATTTTGTCCTCTTAGTGGATTAATCCCTGTAGATTCAAATCCAACATTTCCTGTAAGCATCTGTAAATTGGATGTTGACATAACTCCATTTGTTCCGCTTGAATGTTGAGTTATCCCCATTGAATAATATAGGCTTGCCTTATTGGCCTTGGCATATATTCTTGCAGCTTTTATTAAATCATTCTTATCAATACCACAAATTTTCGAAACTAAATCTGGCTTGTATTTTTCAATTGTTCTTTTAAATTCTTCAAATCCTTCTGTTCTTTCATTTATGTAGTCCATATCATGAAGATTTTCTTTCAAAATTACATTCATAATACCGTTTAAAACTGCTATATTGCTGCCAGGTTTTATTTTTAAAAAGACATCTGCATATTTAGCAAGTTCAATTTCTCGAGGATCTATAACTATTAGTTTTGCTCCATTTTTAACCCTTCTTTTTATCTTGCTCCCTATAACAGGATGATTTTCAGTTGTATTTGTTCCTATTATCATAAAAGCATCAGTTCCATCTATCTCTTCTATTGAGTTTGTCATAGCTCCACTGCCTAATGTATTAGCAAGTCCTGCGACTGTAGATGCATGGCAAAGTCTTGCACAGTGGTCAACGTTATTTGTTTTAAAAACTGTTCTTACAAATTTCTGAAAGAGGTAATTTTCTTCATTAGTACACCTTGCTGATGAAAAACCTCCGAAAGCATCTGGTCCATTTTCTTTCATAATTTTAGAGTATTTTTCTTTTATAAGCCTATAGGCTTCTTGCCAGCTAGCTTGAACAAATTTACCATTTCTTTTTATAAGTGGCTTAGTAAGTCTATCTGTATGATTTATAAATCTATATGCAAATTTACCTTTTACACATAATAATCCATCATTTGGTATGGTATTTATAGGTTCAATTTCTACTATACGATTGTCCTTACTAAGTAAATTCATCTGGCATCCTACTCCACAATATGAGCAAGTAGTTTGAGTCCTTTTAACTTCCCAATACCTAAATTTATCCTCTATATATTTCTTTTTAGGATTTAAGGCTCCCACAGGACATGCTGAAACGCAATTTCCACAAGATACACAATCGCTATTTCCAAATCCCTTATTAAATGGCGTTTCTACAATTAAATCAAATCCCCTACCTGTAAAACTAATGGCTTGACTATTTTGAAGATTATTGCAAATACTTACGCATATACCACATTTTACACACTTATTTGGGTCATAGGTGAAAAATTTGTTTGTCCTATCTATGGGTAAATTACTTTCTTTATTTTTAAAAGTTGCACTTACTATTCCATACTCATAGCAATAATCTTGTAATTTACACTTACCTGACTTATCACAATTTAAACAATCATTTGGATGGTTTGAAAATAGCAAATCTAGAATTTGTCTTCTTAATGATTTTATCTTTTCACTATGGGTATAAATTTTCATTCCATCTTTCAATTTCTCCGAACAAGAAGTGACAGGATTTTTGTAGCCTTCTATTTCAACAATACAAAGCCTACAAGCTCCATTTGGTAAAACTCTTTTATCATAACATAGGCTTGGGATATCAATTCCTTGTTTTTTACAGAAGTTAAGAATAGTCATTGGCCTATCTATTTCGTATTCTATATCGTTTATATAGACTCTCATATTATTCTCCTTCATTTTTCTTTTCTAATTTTGAAATTTTCTTAAAGACATTTTTAAATCCTGTTACTGTTATCCAATCACTTTCAATAAATTCTCCACTTGTCTTTATATAAGGTGTATCAGGATTATCTAAGTATAAAAGTTCTGTCATCATTCTTCCCTTAAGGCATAGTGGTCTTCCGTCACTTGGTTTTTTGGCAATAACCGCAATATTATTTCCATTTTTTGAATAAATTTCAAAATCACATCCAAACTCACAAACTTTACACTTAACAGTCTTTTTATCAGAATCAAAACTTCTAACTTTTCCTAATATCCTCTTATCTGTTAAGGCTCCTACTGGACATATAGAAACACACCTATTGCAAGATATACAATATGAATGAGCAAAATCTTCTCCCAAATCACAAGCAATATATGTATCATATCCTCTATTTGCGAAAGATAAGATAGACCTATCTTCTATTTGTCCACAAATTGATACACACTTCCCACAAAGAATACATTTAGCATTATCCTTCATTATATAAGGACTAGATAAGTCATAAAATTTTTCTCTTTTTTCTCCATCAATGTCCCTAAAATTAACATCATAATCATAAGCATATTTTTGAAGCAAACACTCCCCTGCCTTTTGACAAGTTAGGCAATCATTTGGATGTGAATCTAATAAAAGTTGTAAAATGCCCTTTCTTTTCTTGATTAAATTTTTACTACTTGTCTTAATCTCCATACCATCTTTAACTTTCGTTGAACATGAAGTGTCGATCTTTGTCCAACCATTATTTGTAATTTCAACTATACAAAGTCTACAACCACCAAACTTTTCAAGACTTGGGTCATAACACAAACTTGGAATTTCAATGCCATTTTCTCTAGCAACATCCAAAACAAAGCTATCTTTTTGAGCTTTTATTTCTTTACCATCTATTTTGATACTTACATAACACATAAAATCACCCTTTAGCTACAGCTTTTGGCTTGATTGGACATACATCTAGACAAGTACCACACTTAATACACTTTTCTTGATCTATTTTATGAATTTCTTTTTTACTTCCACTAATACATGAAACCGGACAATTTCTCTTACAAGTACCACATCCTACACAATTATTTTTTATACTAAAATGTATAAGATTCTTACATATACCAGCAGTACAATGTTTATTTTTTATATGATCAATGTATTCATTTTTAAAATATTTCAACGTTGAAATTACAGGAAAAGCTGCTGATTTACCCAAGCCACAAAGAGAAGTTTCTGTAGTTAATTCACAAAGTTCCATTAATTTGTCTATATCTTCACTTCTTCCATCACCATTAACTATTCTTTCGAGTATTTCTAGAATTCTTTTAGTGCCTTCTCGACAAGGGACACATTTACCACAAGATTCATCACATGTAAATTCCAAAAAAAATCTTGCTATATCAACCATACAGGTATCCTCATCCATAACCACCATTCCGCCAGAGCCCATTATGGAATCTAGTTCTTTAAGCGTCTCATAGTCAACCGACTTGTCTAGGAATTTAGCTGGTATGCAGCCTCCAGATGGGCCTCCAGTTTGTACAGCTTTAAGCTTTTTATCATTTTCTATTCCTCCGCCTAAATCATATATAATCTCTCTTAGGCTAGTTCCCATACTTACCTCTATTAGGCCACTTTTTTTTACATCTCCTACTAAAGAAAATACCTTGGTTCCTGGAGATTTTTCTGTACCAATACTTCTGTACCAGTCCGAGCCATTTAAAATAATTTGGCAAACATTTGCTAAGGTTTCAACATTATTAATTACGGTAGGTTTTTGCCACAAGCCCTTAAAAGCTGTTCTGTGAATCTTAACCCTTGGCATCCCTCTTTTACCTTCTATCGACTCCATAAGAGCAGTTGATTCCCCACATACAAAAGCTCCTGAACCTAACCTAAGTTCTATAGTAAAATTAAATCCAGAATCCATAATATTTTCACCTAAAAAGCCCTTCTCACTAGCCTCTTTTATAGCATAATTAAGACTTTTAACAGCTTTTGGATATTCTGCCCTTACGTATATAAATCCTTCATCACTACCAATTGCATATCCTGCTATAATCATAGCCTCTATTACTGAATGTGGATCATACTCAAGTATGGACCTATCCATATAGGCACCAGGGTCTCCCTCATCGGCATTACAAATAATATATTTTTTATCAACATCATAATCAAAGGCAGTTTGCCACTTGCGACCCGTTGGAAAACCTGCTCCACCCCTGCCTCTAAGCTTTGAATCCTTTATAATATCAATAACTTCTTGTTGACTCATCTCTTTTAGCACCTTATAAAGGGCAAAATAACCATCTCTTGCTATGTACTCATCAATATTTTTAGGATCTATAACTCCTAAATTTCTTAAGGCTATTTTAACTTGAATATCATCTTTTTTATCTAAATTTTCTGGATGACTTATTTCTGTATTTTCTTTTATATTTATAAGATATTCTAAATCAATCATTTTTATCGCCTACTTATATTTTTCCAAAACTTTTTTAACATCTTCTTTAGTAAAGTGAGCAAGCTGCTTACCATTAATCTCAACAACAGGAGCCTTCCCACAATCTCCTAAACACCTTGTTTCAGATATTGAGAATTTTCTATCTTCTGTTGTCTCCCCTTTTTTTATATTAAGTCTTTTTTCAAACTCCTCTAAAATATCTGCCCCACCCTTTACATAACAAGCAGTTCCAAGGCATATATGTATATCTGTTTTTCCCTTAGGTATAAATGTAAATTGCGAATAAAAGGTAGCCACTCCATAAATCTCAGCCAAAGGAATATTTAGTTTACTTGAAATAAGCTTTAATATTTCTTCTGGCAAATATCCAAAAACATTTTGACCTTCTTGCAAAATTGGCATCAATGGTCCTTTTCTGTCCTTATTTTTTTCAATAAATTTCTTAAATTCATCAATCTTTTCTTTATTTTCTTCTTTATCAAATATAAAATTTCCCTTAATTGTTTTCATATAATCCTCTTTTTAGCTAAAACTTAAAGCTTTTAAAATAAAAAATATAAAACTCTTAACTTCAAAATATAAAGCTAAAAATACACATCTTTAATTATTATTTTAGCATATATATATTAATTTATTTATAATTGTAAAACATTTTCCCATCTATGTCAAAGCAATATAGATAAAGTCCATATAATTGTGTCAAAAGAAAATGTCATTTGAAAGCTTAACTAGTACAATGTTTTTAACTAAAAAAATAAACTAGGAGGTATCAAATGACTCAATTACATTTTTCAATTAATCAGGAAGATATTCAAATTTTAATTAACTCGTAAGTTGAAATTATATGGAAAATTCTCCACAAAAGTCTTTGAATGATACCAGAAAAATTAAAAAACACTGCTATTACTATATTAGAAATGTACATCCAAAGAGTATCTACTAGGAAAGCATCTAAAGTAATAGAGAATATATGTACAATAACATATTCTAAATTATTTGTATCATCACTAGCTAAATATCTTGAAAAAGAGGTTAAGCTATGGAGAAATAATGACCTAAGTATAATGAAGTATCCATATTTACTTGTAGAATTAGTTTATATAAAGTCAAGAGAAAATTATAGATAAGATGTTTTTTTCATAATTGATAAATGATATGATTAATAATAGACTTGAATTGATAATTTCTTTAGAAAGACTAAAGAAATTAGAAGACTTGAAAAAGCAATAAAAATATTCGCTAATGAAGAATCAGATATTAAACTAATAGGCGAAATCCTCATTTATATCAATGAGGATTGGATTATATCTTATAAATTATATATTAGAATGAAATAGTAGATATTGGACTAGTAATTTTATGCAAGATTTTGGACTTTACAACCTTTAATAACATTGAAATTATAAAAAACAATATATCATGTATTGCTATTATTAATTTATATTTTTTAACAATTTTCATATTTACTTCAATAATCTAGGGCTAATACAAAAATTATCCATCTAGTATTTCACAATTTATATAAAACTTTAAACAATTAAAATTTCTTAACTAATTTCACTTAAGATACCATTTTCCATAAAAAAAATCTTATCACAAAGCTCTTCTATTATATTTTTTTCATGAGAAGATACTAATATTGTTTTTCCTTTTTCTTTTTCTTCTTTTATTATATCTATTAAAGAATCCACTCCTTTTTGGTCTAAAGCTATAGTTGGTTCATCAAATATTAATATCTTTGGATCTTCTAATATTACATTTGCAAGTCCTAATCTTTGTTTCATCCCAAGTGAATAAGTCTTATAATTTTTATTCATAGCATGTTTTAAACCAACTTTATCCAAGACTTCTATTATTCTATTTTTGTCGGCAATTTTTCTTATTGATGCTATCATTGCTAAATTGTTAAAACCTGAAAGTTCATCTATAAAGGACGGATTTTCTAAAAGCAATCCTATATCATTATAAATCGCATTTCCATCAATTATTAAATCATCAATTTCTATACAACCACTATCTAGTCTAATAAAACCACAAATCGCCCTAAATAACATTGTTTTTCCTGAACCATTCTCCCCTTGAAAACCATATACTTTTGCTGATTCAAGTTCTAGATTTATTTCACTTAATACTTGATTTGATCCAATCTTTTTAAAAGCTTTAGTAACTTTTATCATTCTTCCCTCCCATAGTAATCATAATATTTTGGCAAAAAATATAATAATAAAATAATAATTATAAAGTAAATTAAGATAAACAGCAAATTTACTTTCAAGTCGAATTCTCCTCCATAAAAATCTTGCTTCATAATAAGTGATCCTTGCCCTAGGATAAATCTTACGTTAGATAGGATTGCAATAAGGAGATTTATTATAAATACAGACAATGCAAATAAATATTTTGTAAATAAGGCTATCATAAAAATCATATTAGTAAATAAAATATTTTCTAATATATAGAAAATAGCAACTCTCACAAAACCTTTCATAAGATATAGATCATTTTTACCTTGTAAAGAAAGATATAATAAAATTATTGAAAAAAACAACAAGCCAATAAATACATTGAATATACTTGCTCCTAAAATTTTCCCAAGAAAATATTGTCTTTTGCTTTTAAATTTAGGCATTATATAAGTTCCGAATTCTATGTGATCCTTGTAAAATATTTCAGATATTCCAAAGACTGGTACAAAATGTATTACAAAAAATGAAATTGGAAGTATGAAATTATTGAAATCAATAAAATTTCCATTATCTTTAAATGCCTGCTCAATAAAAACTTCTATAGGTGGAGTTTCATTAAAAGCCCCAAATGTTATAAGAATTAATAAAATTAGATAAATTCCCATAAAAATCATAATTTTTTTGCTTTTTTTTAAAAGCAAGTCTATTTCTCTAAAAAATCCACTCATATTATTTCCTTATTTTTCTTAAAAATTAAAAAGTAAAGGCAAGATATTAAAAATAAAAGCAAAGGATATATAAAACTTGAAAAACTATGTTTTATTATTACCCCATTAAGAAAAGAGCTCAAACTCAAAAAGTTGTTAAAAATCTCGAACCTACTTCTCAATATGGACATTAGTAAATCCAATATTATATCAAGTATAAAAACACCGCCTATTCCAAGATATTTAGACTTAAATATATCATTTAAGAACATAGCAAAAGAGCCTATAATTCCTCCTATAATAAAATCTATAAATATACTAGCTAAATAAAAAAGCAAAGGACTCTTTACTATGAGCTTTATCAAAAATAAATCATTGTTGAATGTAGTATTATAGTAAGTTATAGGTAGGCTTGGTCTTAGTAAAAGCCATACTGCAATATTTATAAGTAAAACTAGGCTAACACTTAAACCTGCATATACAAAATTTATCAAAAATTTTTTGACTGTATATTCCTTATCTGTTATTTTAAGCATATATGTCTTGTATATACCACTTTCCCTATCTTCAACAAAGGAATCTGCCATAGGTAAACTTGCTAAAATAAAAGATAAAAAAACAAACATGATAATAGCGTTACCAAGAGAACCATTTATCATAATATTTTCAAGAAAAGATGATTGTACTATAAGCTTATCATTAAAAATTATAGCTTTTCTTCTAGGTAAAATATCCACTAAATTTATTAAAATTATTATGAAAATAGTAAAGAAAAACCTTTTTCTTTTAAAAAATCTATAAAAACTTTCTTTAATCATAAACATCTCCTAGGTCAATTGTCTTATAGTATAGATTTCCTTTTTTATATTCTTTTTTATATTGATCTAAGTAAGTATTGATACTTATTAATAAGGCATTCTTATAATCACCCTTATCTTCTATCCAGTAATAAAAAGCATACCTTTTCTTCTCTCCCTTTTTTATGTTTAAATCTTTTAAATTATAAGTCGGTTCGAATATAAGTTCTTGCTTTTCAGATTCTCTTATATTCTGAACTATACATGAAGAAAAATCCTGATATAAACTAAATGCATATCCTAATTGTACTATATTCATATCATTTTTTTGATTCATATATTCAATATCTACACGAAGAGCTTTCCTACCTCCAAAATTTTCTATCTTTCTATTATATATTTTTACTTCAATATCTCCTAAATCAATATTATCTTTGTAAGAATATTCCTCTATCTTAGACTTGCTTGGATATCCTGCATTAGCCCTTTGATAAAGAAAAATATATGAAAAAATTAAAACTATAAAACCTAAAGATATAAGAATCTTCTTTTTCATTATTTTATATCCTCCAAGCTTTCAACTTCTTGCATTGAAGATATCATATTTTCATAATCTTCATATAATTTATCCAAATTAGAATCTTTTCTATCTAAAATTATGGTATTTTGTGCACCTTCACTAATAGTGCTTGCTTTTGTCATTATAAAATCACTATTATAAATCCTATAAGTTCCATCAGACAAATCAATTCTTATCCCATCATCTTCTTTTTTTATAGAACTTATATTATTATCCATTAAATTATCATATAAATTTGAAATATCAGGGTACTTGCGACTCAAACCCTTTACAAAATCAGAATCATCAGAAATTTTCCCTCTATAAAATTTATTTTCTATTATATTTATATATAAGGCTTTATTTCCTTTAAAAAGATAAACTATTTCAATTGGTTTATTAGGATTATAATAATTTTTCATATAAGAAATATTTTTATCATCCCAATTTACATTCATGTTTTCTGATAATAAACTTCCATCTTCATAATAAGTTTTGTAATATAAAGCTTGTTTGGGATTTGCTTTATAGATATTTTCTAAAAGCTCAGCATCCTCTTTGTCCATATTAGATAAACTTTTTTCTATATTTTGGTTTTTTTCATTCTGATAGTCATCATTACTACATGATGAAAATATAATCACTATTAAAATTAATATAAAAGTAAATTTCTTTTTCATAAAAATATATTAATACATGAACTGACTTAGTATTAACTTAAATTTTACCAACCACAGGACCAAGAATCAGGAGACCATAATCCAGATGCTGATAGTGTAGAAAATGTACTATATTTAGATCCATGCACTAGGGCTGTTCTGTAACCATCTTCATGTATATTGCTAGAAATACAGTACTTTCCTCCCTTATTTATATAATATACAGGTGCATAAGATGTAACTTGTTTATTTCCAGCTAAGGCCCTTGCTTTTAAAGTATCCCCACTTATATTATTTACATAAAAGTATATAGGAGATGCATCTTGTTTTTCCCTAGAAGGAGTATAAAGATTAAAATTTGTCCTTCCAAAATTAAAAGACCAAGATGTGTCGCCAGTATTTGCTGCCAAAGAAGTCCCCATCATAAGAAACAAAAACGTTATCATAAAAATCGAAAATAAATTTTTAATTTTTTTCATAAGATTTTCTCCTTTAATCTATTTCTTATATTAGTCAGTTCATGTATGAATCCTTTCTTAGATTAAAGATATCATTATTTATTTTTCGTGTCAATTAAATGTATATATTTAATGTGTTAATTAAATATATACTATGTATTGATATATGCACATATATATTTTATACTCATTATTTCTCCTTTATTCTTTTAAATTTTTATTTAACAATCAATAGCAAGTATTTTATTATTTAGGTCTAAAGAATACAAAATAAAAATACTATGGAGCAAATTACTAGTCCATAGTATTTTTATTAATTATTGATTTTGTTCAGTTTCAGCCTCTGCTTTTTTTACTTCTTCTATATTCAAAGCTATTTGAGCATCTTCTAAATCCTTATTTTCATAGTCTATATCAAAGTCATTGTAAACTTTCATACCTGTACCTGCTGGTATCAACTTTCCTATGATTATATTTTCTTTTAGTCCCTTCAAGTCATCAACCTTGCCCTTGATTGAAGCATCTGTAAGAACTCTTGTTGTTTCTTGGAAGGATGCTGCTGATAACCATGATTCTGTTGCAAGTGATGCTTTGGTTATTCCTAGAAGCTCTTGGCTGTATTCAGCTTTTTTCTTGCCTTCTTTTTCCATCTCTTCATTTACAATACGAACATCTCTTATCTCTTGTAATGAACCTGGCAAGAAGTCTGTATCTCCTGCTTCTTCTATTTTTACTTTTTTAAGCATTTGCTTAGTTATTACTTCTATATGTCTATCATCAATTTCTACACCTTGAAGCCTATATACTTTTTGTACTTCTTTAGTGATGTAGTCTTGAACACCGATTTTGCCTAATACTTTTAGTACATCATGTGGATCAAGAGAACCTTCTGTAAGTTGTTGTCCCTTTTCTACAACGTCTCCTTCTCCAACTAGAAGTCTTGCACCATATGGTATATTGTATTTTTTAGAATAACCATCTTCTGAAAGTATTTCTACATCTGTTTTCTTTTCGTTTTTAATAAGTGATACTGTACCTGAGTTTTCAGCTATGAATGCAAGTCCCTTTGGTTTTCTTGCTTCAAATAACTCTTCAACTCTTGGAAGACCTTGAGTAATTCCAACACCTGCTATACCTCCAGAGTGGAATGTTCTCATTGTAAGTTGTGTACCAGGCTCACCAATTGATTGGGCAGCTATAATTCCTACAGCTTCACCTATATTCACTTTCTTACCTGTTGCTAAATTTCTACCATAGCATTTTTCACATACTCCATGTTTTGACTTACATTCTAGTACTGAACGTAATTTAACTTCTTTGATACCTTCAGCTACAATTTTTTCTGCTCTTTCTTCATCAATAATTTGATTTTTAGCTACAATTGTTTCGCCTTCGCTATCTTTTATCTCCTCAAAAGATGTACGTCCTACTATTCTTGTATATAGGTTTTCTATAAGCTCATTACCATCTTTAAACTCATGAGCCACTACATATCCATCTGTACCACAGTCTTCTTCTGTAACTATAACATCTTGAGATATGTCTACCATTCTTCTGGTTAAGTAACCTGAGTCTGCAGTTCTTAAGGCTGTATCTGTAAGTCCCTTACGTGAACCATGGGTTGAGATAAAGTACTCTTGTACTGAAAGACCTTCCCTAAAGTTAGCCTTTATAGGAATTTCTATAATCTTACCATCAGCCCTTGACATAAGACCACGCATACCGCCTAACTGTCTGATTTGGTTTGTAGAACCACGGGCACCAGAGTCAGCAAATATCTTAATGTTGTTATCAGATTTAAGTTCATCTAGAAGGGCAGCTGTAACGTCATCTGTTGCCTCTCTCCATATGTCTATAACTTTTTCGTATCTTTCATTGTCTGTTATAAAACCACGTCTATAAAGTTTTTCATACTTATCAACTTCTTGATCAGCCTTTGATACTATATCCCATTTTTGATGAGGAATTGTAACGTCTGACATTGAAACTGTAAGTCCTGATAGGGTTGAATACTTATACCCTGTAGACTTAATGTAGTCAAGAACTGATGCAGTCTTTATATTTCCATGCTTTCTAAAGCAACGATCTACTATATCTTTTAACACACCTGATGAGGTAACTTGATCAATTTCAAGAGAATAAGGATCTTCTTTTCTATTTACATAACCTAAATCTTGTGGAATTCCTTCATTATAGATAAATCTACCTACTGATGAATTTACAATCTTTCCTGGGTCATTTTTATCTTTTTTTATCCTAACTCCAACTTTTGTTTGTAGGGTTACATTGTGGTTAAGTAAGGCTTTTTTCATCTCTGAAATGTCTGCAAAGGTCATTCCCTCTCCCTTTGCGCCTTCCTTTATTGTTGTTAGGTAATACGCTCCAAGTACCATATCTTGGGATGGTGTTGTAATCGCCTTACCATCTTTAAGACCTAGGATATTATTTGTAGACATCATTAAAAGTCTTGCTTCTATTTGTGCCTCATTTGATAAAGGTAAATGAATAGCCATTTGGTCACCGTCAAAGTCCGCATTAAAAGCAGGACAAGCAAGTGGATGAAGCTTAATTGCCTTACCTTCTACAAGTACTGGTTCAAATGCTTGGATACCAAGCCTGTGGAGTGTAGGGGCACGATTTAGAAGTACTGGATGATCTTTTATAACTTCTTCTAAGATTTCATAAACTCTTGGATCCTTCTTCTCCACCATTTTCTTTGCAGATTTAAGATTGTGAGCCATTTCATTTTCTACAACCTTATTCATAATAAATGGCTTAAATAATTCAAGAGCCATCTCTTGAGGTAGGCCACATTGGTTAAATTTAAGATTTGGTCCTACTACTATTACAGATCTACCTGAATAGTCAACCCTTTTACCAAGAAGATTTTGTCTAAATCTACCACTTTTACCCTTAAGTAAATCAGATAGAGACTTCATATTTCTATTTGAAGCTCCTGTTACAGCACGACCTCTTCTACCATTGTCTATTAGAGCATCAACTGCTTCTTGAAGCATTCTCTTTTCATTTCTTACAATTATTTCTGGAGCTCCAATATCAAGTAGTCTTTTTAGACGATTATTTCTATTTATAACTCTTCTGTAAAGGTCATTTAAGTCACTTGTTGCAAATCTTCCACCTTCAAGTTGGACCATTGGTCTTAGCTCTGGTGGCATGACTGGAAGCACATCAAGAATCATCCATTCTGGTTTGTTACCACTTGTTAGAAAGGCATCTACCACTTCAAGTCTTCTTGATATTCTTATTTTCTTTTGTCCCTTAGCATCTTCAAGTTCTTTCAATAAGGAATCATATTCTTTTTTAAGATCCATCTTAGCTAGAAGTTTCTTAACAGCATCTGCTCCCATTTCAGCTTGAAATTCTGTATCATCTGGATAATTATCAAGAGCTTCTGAGTATTCAGCTTCTGATAATTCTTGTTTTTCATAATATTCAGTTTCACCAGGATTGATTACTACATATGATGCAAAGTAAAGAATCTTTTCTAGAACTCTTGGGCTCATATCAAGTAAAAGACCCATTTTTGAAGGTATTCCCTTGAAAAACCAAATATGGCTTACTGGGGCAGCAAGTTCTATATGTCCCATTCTTTCACGTCTTACCTTAGATTTTGTTACTTCAACGCCACATTTTTCACAAACAACGCCCTTGTATCTTATTCTCTTGTACTTACCACAAGAGCATTCATAGTCTTTTGTAGGTCCAAAAATCTTCTCGCAGAACAGGCCATCTTTTTCAGGTTTTAGTGTTCTATAATTGATAGTTTCTGGCTTTTTAACCTCACCATGAGACCATGATCTAATTTTTTCAGGAGATGCTATTTTCATCCTCATAGCACCAAATTCTTGTAATTCTGACAAAAAACCCCCCTTACTCTGTTAAACCTTGACTTGTAGAATCTTTGGCATCTTTAGTCTCAGTTTCTGATACTTCCTCATCATTTTCAGATTTTGCCTTTGAAGCAAGTCCTGCAAGTTTTTTAGATTGATTTCTAATCTTTGCAGCATCAATCTTTTCCACTTGTGAGAACTTATCTTGCTCATCTATATTTTCTTTAATTTCTATTACTTCTCCATTTTCATCTAAAAGCTCAACATCCAAAGCTAGAGATTGGAGTTCTTTTACAAGCACCTTAAATGATTCAGGTGTACCTGGTTCTGGAACATTTTCTCCTTTGACAATTGCTTCATATGTCTTAACTCTTCCTGTAACATCATCTGATTTTACTGTAAGAATTTCTTGGAGGGTATGACTTGCTCCGTATGCCTCTAAAGCCCATACTTCCATCTCTCCAAATCTTTGTCCACCAAATTGTGCCTTACCACCTAGAGGTTGTTGGGTTACTAGTGAATATGGTCCTATACTTCTTGCGTGGATTTTTTCTTCTACCATGTGGTGAAGTTTAAGCATATACATAACTCCAACTGTTACTGGATTTTCAAATTCTTCACCTGTTCTTCCATCACGAAGTCTAATTTTCCCTGTTTTGTTTACATATGGAGCAATCTTTTGTGCTTCTTCTAATACTTCCTCTATTTCTGTATCCATAGCTCCATCGAATACAGGAGTTGCTATCTTCCATCCCATAGTTCTTGCAGCAAGACCCATATGAACTTCCAAAACTTGTCCTATATTCATACGTGATGGGATACCTAGTGGATTTAAGCAGATTTGGATAGGCGTACCATCTGGTAAGAAAGGCATATCTTCTCTTGGCATAATCCTTGAAACAACACCCTTGTTACCGTGTCTACCACACATCTTATCACCAACCATAATCTTTCTTTTGGTTGCTACATAAACTCTTATTACCTTATTTACTCCTGGTGAAAGTTCATCTCCATCTTTTTTGTTGTATTCTTTTACATCAACTACAATACCATTTTCTCCATGAGGGACTATTAGTGAAGTATCACGAACTTCACGAGCTTTCTCTCCAAAGATTGCTCTTAAAAGTCTTTCTTCAGGTGAAAGTTCTGTCTCTCCTTTTGGAGATACCTTACCTACAAGTATATCTCCACTTTTAACTTCGGCACCTATCCTAATAACCCCATTTTCATCAAGGTTTTTCTTCATGTCATCACCAACATTTGGAATGTCTTTTGTGATCTCTTCAGCGCCAAGTTTTGTCTCACGTGCTTCACATTCATGCTCTTCTATGTGAACTGATGTTAGGACATCATCCATTACTAGCTCTTCATTTAAAAGCATAGCATCCTCGTAGTTATATCCTTCCCATGTTGTAAAAGCTATAAGAATATTCTTACCTAAGGCAAGCTCACCATTTTCTGTAGATGGTCCATCAGCAAGGATTTCATTTTCTTCTACATGCTCTCCAAGTTTAACTATTGGCCTTTGGTTAATAGTTGTACCTTGGTTAGCACGTCTAAATTTAAGAAGTCTATAATAATCTATTTCTCCATCAGAGTCTCTTTTAACCCTGATTTTTTCATCTCCAACATATACTACTTCACCAGCATTTTTACTTACTACACAAACGCCTGAGTCTTTTGCAGCCCTATGTTCTATACCTGTTGCAACTATTGGTGCTTGTGTCTTTATTAAAGGAACTGCTTGTCTTTGCATGTTAGCACCCATTAGAGCACGAGTAGAGTCATCATTTTCCAAAAATGGTATTAAACTTGCTCCTACTGATACAATCTGTTGTGGAGAAACATCCATATATTCTATTGTTTCTCTTGGATAAATATCATTCTCACCATTTATACCACGACCTGATACACGATCGTTAATGAATCTTCCCTCATCATCTAGTGGCTCATTAGCTTGAGCTATGATGTAATTATCTTCAACATCAGCTGTTAGGTAATCTATTTGATCTGTTACATAACCATCTTTTCCGACTTTTCTATAAGGAGTTTCTATAAAACCATATTTGTTAATTCTTGCATAAGTTGTAAGGGAAGTTATAAGTCCTATATTTGGTCCTTCTGGAGTTTCTATTGGACATATTCTTCCATAGTGGGAATCATGTACATCTCTTACTTCAACTCCTGCCCTATCTCTTGAAAGTCCACCTGGTCCTAAAGCTGAAAGTCTTCTTTTATGTGTAAGCTCACTCATTGGATTTGTTTGATCCATAAATTGTGAAAGCTGACTTGAACCAAAGAATTCCTTTATAACTGCTGTTACAGGTTTAATATTTATAAGTCCTTGTGGTGTTGCAAGATCTGGATCTTGAGTTGTCATTCTTTCTCTAACAACTCTTTCCATACGTGCAAGACCTATTCTAAATTGATTTTGTAAAAGCTCACCTACTCCTCTTACTCTTCTATTGCCTAGATGGTCTATATCATCAACATTACCAATACCTTCAAATAGGTTAAATTGATAATTTACAGCAGCAAGAATATCACTTTTAACTATATTTTTAGGACATAATTCTTTCTTTCTCTTTTCAATTTCATTTAAGATGTCTTTTTTATCTTCGTTATTATCTAAAATTTCTCTCATTACTGGATAATAAACTTTTTCTGATAATTCTACATTAGATAGGTCAACATCTTTTAATTCTTCAAATGAATCAAGATAAACAAAATGGTTTCCACAAATCCTTAGCTCTTTATCTTCACCATTTTCTTGTTTGACAATGATATCAACAACATTTATACCACTTGCCTCAATATCTAAAGCAGTTTGTCTATCAATTCTTTCTCCTGCCTTAACAAAAAGTTCACCTGTTTCATCATCTATAACGTCACTTGCAGCTACTTGGTCTATTAGCCTTTCATTTAGTGCAAGCTTCTTGTTGTATTTGTACCTACCTACTTTAGCAAGATCATATCTTCTATCATCAAATAAAAGATTATTTATTAAATTTTGAGCAGACTCAAGACTAGCAGGATCCCCTGGCTTTAATTTTTTATAAATTTCAATTAAGGCTTCCTCACTTGACTCTGAATTTTCTTTTTCGAGTGTATTTCTTAAGTGTTCTGTATCTCCCAAGGCTTCTATTATTTCTTCATCTGTATCAAATAATAGCGCACGAACAAGAGTTGTTGCTGGGAGTTTTCTTGTACGATCTAATCTAACATTTACAGTGTGGGATGCGTCTGTATCAAACTCAATCCATGCTCCCCTATTAGGAATAACTGTTGAAGAGTACATATTGTTTCCTGATTTATCAAGCTCTGATGCATAATATACTCCAGGAGACCTAACAAGCTGACTTACTATAACTCTTTCTGCACCATTTATTACAAAAGTAGCTGAGTCTGTCATCATAGGGAAATCCCCCATAAATACTTCTTGTTCCTTAACTTCTTCGGTTTCCTTATTGATAAGCCTAGCTCTTACCTTAAGGTCTCTAGAATAAGTTGTATCCTTATATTTTGACTCTTCAACTGTATACTTTGTCTCATCGTCAAAATCATATCCAACAAATTCAAGTATTAAATTGCCATTATAATCTTCGATTGGGGAAATATCTTCTAAAATTTCTCCTAAGCCCTCTTCAATAAACCACTTATAAGAGTCCTTTTGGACCTTTAATAAGTTTGGCAAATCAAGAACTTGAGGAAATTTAGAAAAGCTAACACGTTCAGTTTTACCAAATAACTCTTTATGATATTGCACTATAAATTACTCCTTCATAATACTCTTAAGCCGACTGCTTAACTAGACTTTTTTATGTAAATTTAAAGCTTTGAAAAAAGAAAAAAGCCCTCCTTACATAAATAAAAAAATCTCGCTAAATTAGAATTCTAGCAATTGCTTATTATATCACTCCATGCTAGCACATGTCAAATAATCCAGGAGATTTTCTTAAACTTATAAAACCTTTTTAATAATTTTTTATATTATATTGTATTTTAGAGCGTTGTCAAACAAATTTCTAAACTAATCTATATAATTTACGTCTATATGATGCTTCTTTCCCTTTATTTCTTCATTAGTTTTTCCGAGAATAAGACCATGGACAGGATAAAAATCCTCTTTTACTCCTAATTTTTTAATAAATCTTGCCTTATTATCAAATTTTTCAAACATTCCTCTTATATAGCATGAGCCTATATCAAGATCAGTTGCCTTAAGACTCATATTCTCTATTATACAGGCTGTATCTTCAAGCCTAGTTTCATGACCTTTTTTGGCTGATACAATTATAAGATATGGTGCAGAATAAATAGGGTTTGCCTTATAATTATTAGCTACTTCCCTAGCTTCTTCTAAAATCTCACCTATGTATTCTTTATTTGTAATTACTGTAATAGCCATATTTGCATAAAGTCCCTTACCAACTGGCGCCTTAGTTCCCGCATTTACAATGGCCTCTAAATCTTTTCTATCAATTATTTCATCTGTAAATAATCTAGTTGAACATCTCTTGTCTATTACTTTATCAAAATCCATAAAAACTCCTTTCTTTATATTATATAATTATACGATAAAATAACTCAAATAAAAATAAAGATTAAGTACATGCTTTTTGTGGTATAATTAATGCAAAAGGAGGTAAGGATGAAAAAACTAAGTAATATTTTATTGAGGATATCTGGATTTTACTATTTATTGATTAGTATAGGTCTAATACTTTCTACTCTTTTTTCATTATTTGTTGATAGAAAGTACATATTTTCCATATTTGATTTATTAGGATTTTCAAATATTTCTCTAAGCCTTATAAAACCCATCTTTTTTATATTGCTATTTTGCTTATTTATCCTAATAAGTCTTTTAACAAATAGGATATTTTCTTCAATAAAAGATAAGAAACATTTCCCATCTAATATGTTTGCTGGATTCTTCCTCTTATTTACCAGTGTTATTGGACATGTATTTTTTAGAGATAGGATATTCATAATCTCTTATATTTTCAATATCTTCCTTATTATAGGATCTATGCTTGGACTTCATGAAAAAAGTATTGAATATTATGAAAATGAAGGTGATTTATACAATTCTAAGATTGACAATGAGGATAAAGAAAATATAGATAATAAAGAAGTAGAAATTATTGATAATAACACAATTAAAAAAGATTCAGAAGAAAAAAATGAAGAAGTAATAACATCAAAAAACACAATAAATATTAAAGATGAAAGCGAAATATCTTAGTATATAAAATTAAAAAAGTACTTAAGTTTTTAATATATAGTTGTTAACTAAAAGATGTCAAATTAACAAAAAAGGAAGCAAGAGGGGGCTGTTGCAGAATGAATTAATCGTTATTCCATCATTACAAGCTCCTCCACGACAATTTGGCCTTCATGAGCTGGTAGGCTATTCTCAAATTGTCTATGAGTAATTTGTAATGATGGAATGATAGAAATTCATGGTTTTGCAACAGTCCCTTTTTTGAATAGTAAAAAATATTAAGGAAAGGTATTCATATGAATGAAAAGTATTTAAATCTACTTAAAGAAAATTACCCAACAAAAACCCACTTAGTCGATGAAATTATAGGTCTTAAGGCAAAACTTTACCTACCAAAGGGAACTGAGTATTTTTTCTCGGATCTTCATGGCGAAGCCAAGGCCTTTATTCACCTTCTAAGATCTGCTGGTGGAAATATAAGAGATAAGACTAGCCAATACTTTGGAGATACCCTAGTAAAAAAGGACCAAGATGATCTTGCAAACCTTATCTATAATCCAGAAAGAGAACTTGTTAGACTTAAAGAAGAAAATTTGATAGATGATGATTGGTACACAATTAATATTCATAGGTTAGTTAATCTTTTTAGGTTTGTATCAACAAAGTATCCAAAAGATACAGTTAAAAATAAGTTTCCTACAAATTATAAGGAAATTATAGATGAACTTTTATATACTAATGATTCTGAATTTAATAAGAAATTATACTATGAAAAAATAATTGAAAATATAATAAAATATAAGGCTGCTGATGATTTTATAATAGTATTATCATCACTAATCCAAAGAGTTTCTGTAGATAGCCTTCATATAGTTGGAGATATTTACGACAGGGGGCCTGAACCTAATATTATTATGGATGAACTTTTAACTTTTCCTAATGTAGACATACAATGGGGAAACCATGATATAGCTTGGATGGGAGCATGTTCTGGAAACAAGGCCTTGGTAGCAGCATGTCTTTGCAATGCAATCTCATATAATAACTTTGATTTTGTTGAAGAAGGTTATGGAATAAATCTCAGACCACTTTATGAGTTTTCTATGAAAACTTATAGAGATGACCCATGTGAGAGATTTATGCCAAGAATATTTGAAGAAAATATCTATGATAAAGTAAATAAGGATGTAGCAGCCAAGATGTATAAGGCTATGAGTGTCATAAGATTTAAGCTTGATGGTAAACTTTTAGAAAGAAATCCTGAATTTCATATGGATGATAGAAATTTCTTAAAACACATTGATTTCACTAAAATGACCTACAAGGGTGTAGAACTTTTAGATAAAAACTTTCCTACTATAGATAAAAAAGATCCTCTCAAGCTCAGCTTAGAAGAAAAATTCATAATAGACATATTGCAAAAAGAGTTCTCCAAAAATATCCTCCTAAATGAACACATTAAGTTTATGTATAACAATGGTTCTATGTATAAAATATCTAACGGCTCTCTTCTTTTCCATGGTTGCATACCTTTAAATCCTGACGGTTCTTTCCAAGAAATAAAAATCAAAGGAAAAGCCTATAAGGGAAAAGAGTTGATGGATTTATTTGATAAGCTTGCAAGAGATGCCTATTTCTTACCAGAATCTGAAGAAAAACAATATGCAAAAGACATAGTTTGGTATCTAGTATGTGGCAAAAAATCCCCTTTATTTGGTAAAAGTCAATATTCTTACTTTGAAAATCTTTTAGTTGATGATAAAGAACTTAAAAAAGAAGAGATGAATCCATATTATGATTTAAATAAAAAAGAAGATATTTGTAATATGATTCTTGATGAATTTAATTTAAAAGACCAAAGAAGAAGAATTATAAATGGTCACGTTCCAGTAAAAGTAAAGGAAGGCAAAAAACCTGTAAGAGCAAATGGTAAGCTTTATGTAATAGATGGTGGAATATCAAAGCCTTACCAAAAAAAGACAGGCATAGCTGGCTATACTCTAATGTATAACTCTCACCACATAGCACTTGCAGAACATGTATCTTATAAAAATATAAGGGATAATATGGGCTCCTATACCCCAAAAATTTATGAAACCGAAAAATTAATTCCTAGAATGCTTATAAAAGATACAGATGAAGGTGAAAAAATCAGAGAAAGAATTCTAGTTCTTGAAGAACTTCTAGAAATATTTGATAGGACAAAAATTTAGGCAAATAAATTATTATAAATATCTCAAATCTCCTTATTTAGAATAAAACTAAAAAGGAAGATTTTTATAAATATACCTATCTTATTAAGCTTAAGTAACAAACACACTTATGATGTTTTCCAATAATATTGATAATAAAATTACCATGTAAGAATTAAGCCTTGCTGTAAAATTTTCATTAAATCTTATTATAATAAAGTTAAGTTTTTCAAAATAGGATTATTATGAAGCTAGTTTCTAAATAAACTCAAGCTTTTTATCATAGATTTAAAAAATAAATTAATAAAAAACTGTTGTTAGAAAAAATAAGCTGACCCCACAAAGTTGGACCTAATATCAGAGTTAGAACTAGACTAGCTCTGGTATTAGGTCAAATCCTACCCCTAGGGGTAGAAATTTTTTATGCTGCATTCTTCTTTCTATATTCTATTGGTGATAAGTATCCTAATTTTTCTTTTATTCTTTCTTCGTTGTAATATTTTATGAAATCTTCTATTGTTTGTTTTAAGTGTTCGTATGAGTAGAATTTTCTTCCGTAATATATTTCTTGTTTTAGTATTCCAAAGAAGTTTTCCATTGGCGAGTTGTCTAAGCAGTTGCCTTTTCTGGACATAGATTGGGTGATACCGTTAGCTTCTAACCTAGATGTGTACTGATTTGTTTGATATGCCCAGCCTTGATCTGAGTGGAATATTCTTTTTTCTTTACTTTTGTTAGTTATTTTTATGGCTTTATCTAAAGCTTTTAGGATTGGTTCTATTGTTGGTTGTTTTGATATTTCATAGCTTAATATTTCACTGTTGTACATATCTAGGTATGGGTTTAGATAGAGTTTCTTTATTTGGTATGTTCCTGTTTTATCTTTTTCTAAATACTTAAATTCTGTTGTGTCTGTTGTTATTTTTGTGTATGGTTTTTCTACTTTGAAGTTTCTTTTTATTTTGTTGTCTGATATTTTTCCTACCTGTCCTTTGTAGGATGATTATTTTCTAGATTTTCGTGAATAGCTTTTTACTTGAAGTTTTAACTTTTGAACTAATCTTTGTACTTTCTTTTTGTTTATTATCAGTCCTGCTCTTTTTAACATGGCTGTTATTCTTCTGTAGCCATAGTTTGGATTGTCTTTTCTTATCTTAAGTATTTTCTTTTCTATCTCTATATCTTTATTTGGTATATTTAAGCGTTTTTGCCAATACATGTATGTTGATTTGGCAATATTAAAGTATTTTAACAAGTCTTTTAGTTTGTATTCACTTCTTAAGACTTCAATTGTTTCAGCAATTGTCTTATTTCTGTATCTGTCATTTGAGACAATTCTATCTTTTTTTTTATTGCATCATTTTCTAGTTGGAGCCAATAGTTTTTTTCTTCTAATTTCTTTATTTTTTCTTTTAGTTGTGCTTGTGTTAATGATTCATTTTCTAAATTAGTTATGTTTGCTGATGTTTCTATTTTAGTGTATTTTGATTTATTTGGGGATTTTGACATTTTTGAAGGTCTTCCTCTCTTTTTAGATTTCAGTCCTTCTATGCCTTTTTCTCTAAAGTCTATTACCCATCTTGCTATTATTGATGGGTTGTTTATCTTTAATTCATTTGCTAGGCTTTGATAGGACATTTCTCCTGTTAAATACAAGTTTACTACTTTTAACTTAAATTCCAAAGTATATTGTGTATTTTTTCTTTTTACTTTTAGTCCTTCATAGCCTAGCGACTTGTATGCATTTACCCGTCTTTTTACTATTTCCTGATGAGAAAGTTTATATTTTTCTGATAAAGATTTATATGAGATATTTGATCCTAAATATTCTTTTACTACTTTCATTTTGAATTCTGTACTATATTTTGCCATTTAAAAACTGACCTCCTTAAGTTAGTTTTTAGGTCTAACTTTTGGGGGTCAGTTCAATTTGTCATCGTTAAATTATTCAGTTTATATGGATGCGAATATCTACAAAAGTATGTTACTTATATTAACTTCTCGAGCCATGTTGAAGTGCTAGCTTTACTAGTTAAGAAATGGAACAGCGAAAAAATTTAGCCTTAGAGTTATTTAAATACTGAAATGATAATTAGTATTGATTTTTTTGAATATAAAAAGTATAATTAATTTAGATAACTTAGTTATCTGGATTAATTATGCTAATGGATGGTGGTTAGTTTGAAAATATTAAATACGAAAGAAAAAATTATAAAAAGTGGGAAGAAACAGTTTTTAGAAATAGGATTTGAGAATGCAAATTTAAGAAGAATTTGTAAAGATGCAGGTGTAACAACTGGAGCTTTTTATAAATATTTTTCTAATAAAGAAGAATTATTTGAGTCAATGGTAGGACAACTTGCATATGATATTTTTAATTTGTATAAAAAATACGAAGACAAGAGTTTTATTAAGTATAATTCAGATAGACCAATTAGCAAAAAAGTAATATTGGAAATCTTAGAATTAAAAGACGAGGCCTCAATCCGTTCAGTATCATTCTTTTATGATAATAAAGAAAGTTTTCAATTGTTAATATTTTCTTCTTATGGGACTAAATATGAAAATTTTATTGAGAAAATAATTGAACTTGAAGATAAAAACCATAAGAAAATATTAAATATGATTTATAAGGACGGTTATGAGAGTGTAATTACAGATGAGGGTTTGCATCTTATTAATCATGCTTATATGTACGCTCTTGCTCAGTTAGTTGTTCATTCTATCTCTAAAGGACAAGCCATCCACAATACAAAAATTATATCTAGTTTCTTCAATGATGGCTGGAAAAAAATACGAGGTTTATAACCTCAAATTTTTTTAAACAATAGATAACTAAGTTATCTTTAAAAGGAGGGTTATTATGAAAAAAGAAAGTCCATTAAATAGATTATGGAATTTAGCAAAAAATGAGCATAAGGAATTACAAATCGCCATTTTGTTTGCAATTATTGGAATTGTTGGTGGAATTATACCCTTTATTTCTGCTGGAAAAATTATCGCTGCTTTAATAGACGATGTAAGAAAAATTGATTTTTATATTAAGTGGTTTTTGATAGGGTTTATAGGTTATTTAATCAAAGTTATTTTCTATAATATAGCCTTATCAAAATCACATAAGTCTGCTTATAGTTTGTTAGAGGAGATTAGATTAAAGATATTAAATAAGTTGCCTAAGTTATCTCTTGGAAAAGTTGTAGATACACCAAGTGGAAAAATAAAACAATTAATAGTTGACCAGGTAGAAAGTTTAGAAAGACCTGTTGCCCACTTAATACCTGAACTTACTGCCAATATAATCGGACCAATACTTATTTTAATTTATTTATTTATCCTTGACTGGAGAATTGCACTATTATCGCTTGTATCTTTTCCAATAGGTATGATTTTTATGAAGAAAATTATGAAAGGGTATCCAAAGCAATTTGCTGGAGCTGTTCAAGTTGGAGGAGAGATGAACTCTTCTATTGTAGAGTACATTGAGGGAATCGAAGTGATAAAAGCTTTCAATCAAGGAGATGAACAGTATCGAAAGTTTTCTGAAAAAATAAAGGCAAATGCAAATTATTATTGTAAATGGATGAAAGATGTACAATTTTTAATGTCTATGTCAAAATCTGTTATGCCAACTACTTTACTTGCAGTGTTACCTGTAGGTTGGATATTTTTTAAAAATGGAAATTTGCAATCAGAAACATTTTTAATGGTCATAATTTTAGCCTTTAGCATTTCGGGTCTTTTAACAGAAGCAATGAATTTCGTAGATAGCTTAGCAAGAGTAGGAACTATTTTAGATTCAGTGGAGAAGAAGAACAAGATTACGCCTCAAAGGAAGTTATGTTAAAGAACTTAGATATAGAACTTAATGATTTGAGATTTTCTTATAATAATGAAGATGAAGTAATTAAAGGCATTAGTATGTATTTGAAAAAAGGCAGTTTTAGTGCTTTTGTAGGCCCTTCTGGCGGTGGCAAATCAACACTTTCTAAACTCATTGGAGCTTATTATGATCCAAGTCAAGGAGAAATAAAACTTGGGAACGTGGAATATAAAAATATTCCTCTTAAACAAATTTATAATTCTATAGCTTATGTATCTCAAGACAATTTCTTATTTGATGAATCTATAAGAGAAAACATTCGAATGGGGAAATTAGGTGCAAGTGATGAAGAAGTTGAGAAAGTTGCAAGAGAATCAGGATGTCATGAATTTATTATAAATTTGGAAAAGGGATATGATACGAAAGTTGGCAGTGGTGGAGGTCACTTATCTGGTGGTGAAAGACAGAGAATTGCAATTGCTAGAGCTATGTTAAAAAATGCACCAATTGTAATTTTAGACGAGGCAACAGCGTATATCGATCCCGAGAATGAAAGATTGGTACAAAAAGCAATATCTAAACTATTAGATGGAAAAACTGTTATTGTAATTGCTCATAGACTATCTACAATTAAAGATTCTGATCAAATCTTTGTTATTAAAGACGGAAAATTAGATAGGCAAGGAAGGCACGAAGAGCTTTTAGAAAAAAGTGGTTTATATAAAGATATGTGGCTGGCACATATTGGAGCAAAAGAGGTGATTGAATATGATTAGTGCATTAAAAAAAATTTGGAACTTTGCAGGACAAGAAAAAAATAATATTAATAAGTCACTAGTAATTTCTTTTGTATATGCTATTTTTCATATGTTTCAGATAGGTGCAGTATACTTTGTCCTTTTAGGAATTGTCGAAAAAAACAATTCTCTAAAACCAGGACTTTTGGCATTAATATTTTTAATAGTAAGTATATTAGGAAGAGCTGTTACAAATTATTTTTCTCAATTAAAACAGACACACGCTTCCTATCATATGACAGCTGACAAGCGAATAGAAATAGGCAAAAAAGTTAAAAGCGTACCTATGGGATATTTTAATGAGAATAGCGAAGGGCAAGTTGTAGGTATTATGACTACAATTATGTCAGATATTGAAAATACAATTCCAATTGTTCTTATTAATATGATGAGTGGATTTTTAAATTCTATTGTATTCACACTAATTATATTAATTTATGACAAAAGAATAGGGATAGTTGTTATTTTGACAAGTCTTTTATATCTATATGTTACATCGTTGATGGAAAGAAAATCTGCTCAGGTAGCTCCTAAACGACAAATTTCCCAAACAAAATTAGTTGAAACTATTTTAGAGCAGATCAAAGGTATGCATATCATAAAGTCTTTCAATTTAACTGGAAAGGGAGACAAAAAGGTTCAAAATGCTATTAGAGAAAATAAAGGAGCTAATTTAAATATAGAAAAGTCTTTTACACCATATAATATGGCACAGGAATTAGTGCTTCGCATAGGTTCTATTACAATAGGATTTTCGGCTGTATATCTTTATTTTAACAATTCAATGAATTTAGTTAATACATTAATGTCTATTATTATCTCCTTTATGGTATTTGCACAAATTGAATCAGCCGGGTCATCAATGGCTGTTTTAAGAGTAGTAAGTTCATCAATAGATCAAGTTGAGGAGCTAAATAAAATGCCACAACTTGATATACATGGAGAAAATATTGAAACAGAGCATATGAATATTGAATTTAAAAAGGTCAATTTTTCTTATGGAAATAAGAAAATTATAAAGGATTTAAGTTTGTTGATTAAGGAAAATACGACGACAGCAATTATTGGACCATCTGGGTCTGGAAAGACGACGCTATGTAATTTAATTGCTAGATTTTGGGATGTCAACTCTGGTCAAATTTTGCTAGGAGGAAGAAATATTAAGGATTATAGTTTAGAGTCTTTAATGAATAAAATTTCTATGGTATTTCAAAAGGTGTATTTATTCGAAGATACCATAGAAAACAATATTAAATTTGGTAATCAAAACGCTAGTCTTGATGAGGTTATAGAAGCAGCGAAGAAAGCTTCCTGTCATGATTTCATAATGAAATTGCCAGATGCTTATCAGACTATGGTTGGTGAAGGAGGAGCTAATTTGTCCGGTGGTGAAAAACAAAGGATTTCTCTTGCCAGGGCAATGTTAAAAAACGCACAAATTGTAATTTTAGATGAAGCAACTGCAAATGTTGATCCAGAAAATGAGGACAAATTGCAAAAAGCAATTGATGCCTTAATGAAAGAAAAAACCGTAATTATGATAGCTCATAGATTAAAAACTGTACAAAATGCTGATCAAATTATTGTATTAGATAGAGGGGAGATTATAGAGAAAGGAAATCATGAACAATTGATAGAAAAAGAGGGATTGTATTCCGACTTTATAAAAATAAGAGAAGAAACAGAAAATTGGAAATTGTAAGGAGGATTATAAAATGAAATTAAAAGATGTGGTAAAAATTATAGTATTTTCAATTATAGGATTTGTTTTAACAATGGGATTAGGTTATGCTACAGGAATGTTGGGAGTTGTACCAAGTTTGTATATATCATGTGCTTTTGCAACTATTATTGGAGCACCAGTATTTGTAATATTATCTAGATCAGTAGGTAAAAGAGGAGTTGCTTTTGTTTATTTCTTTCTAATTGGTGTGTACTATACTTTATTGATGGGAATGTGGCCAATCCTTATTATTAATATAGTAGCAGGCATATTAGCTGAACTTGTTATGGGAAGAGAAATAAATTATAGGGCAGCAAATAAAAGAGCTGGTTATGCTTATGGAGTTGGTATGTTCATTTATTCATTTCATGCTATGGTTATAACTTATTTCTTTGGAACTAATCCTGCCATAGTAAAAATGATGACACCTGAATATATTTCATTTTTAAAAAATTTCTATACACCAATTAATATAGGCATATGTGCTTTGATTTCAGTGATAGCATCTCTAATTGGAGCCAGCTTTGGGAATTACATTTATGAAAAATTTTTCGCAAGTAAAACCAAGAAAAGCAATCTGTAAAGTGAATAAAGAAACCAAAAAAAATGTTAGAATTAACCCAAAAACAATATTTGGGCTAATTCTCATTTTTTCAATAATTTTATTAATAGGATCTACAAATGTATATTATATATGTTTAATTGTAAGTTTTTTGTGCTTAGCTAGCACATCTATAAAGTCTGCACTTAATTTTTTAATAGGCATAGCTACTATATATTTTTTGTCAAGAGGCTTAGAATACATTTCTGGTGGAATTTTTGTAGGGTCTATATACTCAATGCTAAAAATAGGATTAAGACTTTCACCTATATTTATTTTGGCTAAGATTATATCTTTTTATAGCACATCTTACCTTATCGCAGTATTAAGAAGCATGGGGATAAAAGGAAACTTAAATATTGCTGTGGCACTTTTGTTTAGATTGCTTCCAGAAATAAAAATAAGACTTGGTGAAATTAAAGAAGGATTAAAAATTAGAGGCTTTAAAGTAAGCATATTTCATCCTATAAAGGCATTCGAATTGTATTTTGTACCGCTCCTATACAAATGTATACATATTAGCGATACTTTAACCTGCTCAATATTGACAAAGGGAATTGAGTATGATGGTGAAAAATCAATTTTTCATGATATTAATCTCAATATGTATGATTATATTCTTTTGCTCTTTGGAATTATTTTGATTGGGGGTACTATGTGGAAAATATTTTAGACCTTGAAATAGAATCATTTTCTTACGATGAAAAAATTATATTAAAAGATATTAAACTTAGTATAAAGAAGGGAGAACTACTATTACTTACTGGCAGTTCTGGGTGTGGCAAATCAACATTAATAAGATTAATGAACGGATTAATACCAGAGTTCTATGAGGGTAACTTAAAAGGTGATATTAAGCTTAAAGGCAAACCATTAACAGAATATAAAAAAGGGGAATTAGCAAAATATATTGGAAATGTTTTTCAAAATCCAAAAGATCAATTCTTTTGTACAATAGTCGAAGATGAGATTGCATTAGTTGGTGAAAATTTAGGTATGCCTAGTCATGAGTTAATAAAAAGAGTTAACGAAGTATTAGATTTATTAGAAATCAAGCATTTGAGATATAAATCTATTTTCGATTTATCGGGAGGAGAAAGGCAAAAAGTTGCAATAGCTTGTACTCTAGTTTATGATACAGACTTGATATTTTTTGATGAACCATCATCTAGTTTAGATTATAAAAGTATTGAAAACTTAAAGGAAATTTTTTGTATTCTCAAAAATTTAGGAAAAACAATTGTTGTAGCAGACCATAGAATTTATTACTTAAAAGATTTATTTGATCACTTGGTATTAATGAATCAAGGGACGATTAAGTCAGTTTACACAAATGGTGAATTAACATCAAATATGTGTCGCAATTTAGGACTAAGAACTATAGATGAAGATATTTTAAAGTCAGAAAAGAAACCAATTAATGGTAAAGAACTTTTTTCCATAAATAATATTAATATTCTTCAAAATTCTAAGATATTAATAAAAAATATTTCATTTAAATTATTTGAAAAAGAAATAATGGGAGTAATTGGAGCTAATGGAGTAGGTAAAACAACGTTAGCAAAAAATTTGTCTGGCTTATTAGGAGGAACTAAAAATATAACATATGGATATAAAGAAAAAGAACGATTAAAAAATTCTTATTTTGTTTTTCAAGATGTTGATTCACAGTTATTTTTAGATACAGTAGAAAATGATTTATTAGCAGGAATTGATTTAGATGATAATGAAGTTAAAGATTTAGCTAGAAATTATCTTAAAACAATTAATTTATGGGAAAATAGAACATCTCATCCCCAAAAATTGTCTGAAGGGCAGAAACAAAGACTAGCTGTAATTGAAGCATTAATATCTAAAAGAAAAGTCATAATTTTAGATGAACCTAGCTCAGGATTAGATTATATAAGTATGAACATAATGGCAGAGTTATTAAATTTGATATCTGAAAAGCAATCTATTATCTTAATTAGTCACGATATGGAATTGATTTTTAAAATTTGTAATTCTGTGTTGCTTTTGGATCGACAATTAAACAAAAAAATCAGTGTAAAAGGGAACGAATATAAAATATTCAAGTTTTTAAAAAGCAAGTAACTAATTGTGAGTATACTAATAATAAAACATAACTAAATTTTAAAACAAGAAATTAATATATATTAATTATGTAGGAATAGATAGAGTCCGTATAATTGTGTAAAAAGAAAAGGTCATTTGAAACCTAAACTAGTACAGTGTTTTTAACGACAAAAACCAACTAGGAGGAACAAATGACCCAATTACATTTTACATTAAACACAGAAGATATTCAAAATTTAATCAATGCTGAAGTTAAAAACGATATGGCAAGAACTATTCTAACCAAAGTATTTAATGAGCTTATGGAAAAAGAAAGAGATGAATACTTAGAAAATACAGCCTATCAAAGGGATCCTAATAGAATTACCTATCGTAATGGCTACTATGAACGTGACTATACAACAAAAATAGGAACCTTAACTTTAAGGGTACCTAGAACAAGAGATGGTAAATTCTCAACAGAAGTTTTTGAAAGATATCAGAGAAACGAAAAAGCTCTACTCACAACGATGCTAGAAATGTATGTCCAAGGAGTCTCAACAAGAAAAGTATCCAAGGTAATAGAAAATATGTGTGGTAAAACATATTCTAAATCCTTTGTATCATCTTTAACTAAAGAGCTTGACGAAGAAGTAAAGCTATGGAGAAATAGTGACTTAAGTTCAGTGAAATACCCTTATTTAATCGTAGATGTAGTCTACATAAAAGTAAGGGAAAACAATCGTGTAGTATCAAAAGCTTGTCATATTGCAATAGGAACAACTGAAAAAGGAAATAGAGAAATCATAGGCTTAGACCTAAGTTCTAGTGAAAGTGAAAATTCATGGTCAAACTTCTTTGAATATTTAAAAGCGAGAGGACTATCTGGACTTAAAATGGTAATATCAGATACTCACAAAGCTCTAGTAAAAGCAATAAAAGAAACATTCGTAAATGTAATATGGCAAAGATATCAGGTACATTTCTTAAGAAATATCCTATCAAAAGCACCAAAGAAAAACACATAAGAATTTAGAACTGATATCAAAGCACTATTTAAAATCCAAGATATAAACTTAGCAAGAAAAATGAAAGAAGAAATATTCTCAAAATATGAGAACGAAAAGAAAATTCAAAATTCTTTAGACACCTTAGATGAAGGCTTTGAAGATTCCTTTGTATATCTATCTACAGACGTAATTAATAGTAGACTTAAATCAACCAATTGCTTAGAATAGAAGATGTGAAAAAGTGATTAGAATATTTCCAAATCAAGAATCGGCTATTAGACTAATAGGAGCAATCCTCATTGATATCAATGAGGATTGGATAACATCTTCTAAATTGTATATTAGAATGAAATAGTAAATATTGGACTAGGATAATTTACACAATATTTTGGACTTGACTTAGCAAAACTTTCGCTAACCTCAAATAATTTTAAAACTCTTTTTTTGATAATATAAATCTTGTAGCAAGATATGAGATAAAATATACTAGTAAAGCTAATACAATAAGTATAATTTCATTATTTAGGACCATTTTTATAATATTTTTTGAAATAAAGGCTAGGATAAATCCACCAATAGTTCCTAAAACAAATATAATTAAAAATACATATGCAATATTCTTATCAGAAAACAAAAACATAAGCGGAAGAGTAAGAGAAAAATATGAAGCCCCTAATAGATAGATTGCTATAATTTTTAAAATTTCCACATGACCTTCTGAAAGATAATATGTTATTATACCTATGAAAGTAAATATAATAACAAATCCTATAAACTCTACAAACTTATAATTTGCTATATCTGACCTTGATATAGGATATTTCAATAGGTCTTTGTAAGAGTTATTTATAATATTATTTAGGCAAACTGTCGCAAAAATAACTATTGAAAGTCCCGAAATAAGACCAAAAAGATTTGACCTTATTGATGTATTTGGGTTTAAAAATTTTAAACTTAAAGATAAGAGGATTGAAAATATAAAATATACTATAATTGGAAGTAAATTTTCATATAAGTCAACCTTGATTATTTTTTTCATTAGATACCCCTTTTAAGCATTAACATAATATCCTCTATGCTTGGTTTTTCAACCACAGAATTAGGATAAAGTTCTTTAAATTCACTTTTATCTTTTATCAACACATCTATATTGTATTTTCCTACTCTCTTTTTTATAAAATATTTGTCGTCATATAAGCCTATCTCATCCTCGCTTGTCTTTAATATTCCATATTTAAATCCTATGTCATCTTTATAGTCTTTAAATACGAGTTTTCCATTGGAAATGTAGGCTATACAATCAGCTATCTTTTCTAAATCACTTGTTATATGGGTTGAAAATAAGATTGATACGCCATCATTTCTTATATAGTCAAAAAATATATCCAAAATCTCAGCACGAACAATAGGATCAAGCCCTGATGTAGGTTCATCTAGGATGAGAAGTCTGGGCTTATGGCTTAAGGCAGTTGCAATCTTCAATTTAACCTTATTACCTGCAGATAGTTTCTTAAAAGATTTATCTGGAATTTCAAGTTTTTTACATAAATCAAAGAAATAGTTTGAATCCCAATTTTTATAGAAAGAGTTCATTACTTCATCAATTTTTTTGAGTTTTAATTTTTCAGTAAAAAACTTATCTCCAATTACTACGCCTATATCTTCCTTTAAGCCTTTATTCATACCTTTACCAAAGATTTTAATATCTCCTTTGTAAGATGTGAAACCTAAAATTGACCTAATAAGTGTTGTCTTTCCTGCTCCATTTTCTCCAATAAGTCCCATAACAATTCCTTCTTCTAGTCTTAGATTAATAGATTTTAAGGAAAAGTTTTTGTAGGATTTGTTTAAATTTTTAATTTCTATTGCATAAGTCATAGTGTCCTCCTAATTGTAGAGATTATCCAAAATTTCTATTAAGTCATCTTTGGATAAGTTTATAGATTTAGCCACATTCATTGCATCTTCAAAGCTTTTTTCTATTTTCTTAAGACTATCTTCATAGATAAAATCCTTATTTAAGCTTTTTACAAAAGATCCCTTGGCAGGAACTGTATATATAAAACCTTCAGCCTCAAGGTCATTGTAGGCTCTTTTTGTAGTTATAAGTGATACCTTAAGATCACTTGCCAAAGACCTCATCCCTGGTAAAGCTGCATCTTCTTTGAGTTTTCCACCTATAATCAAGGCTTTTATTTGATCTTTTATTTGCTCATAAATTGGCTTATCGATTTTGTTTGAAATAATTATATTCATTTTGGCCACCTTTAGTATATACTATATATATACATTATACTCAGAAATTATAAAAGTCAATATTTTAAAATGAAAAAACCGAACTAAATTTAATCAGTCCGGTTTTTGGCGTTAAATATATTTTTATTTAATTGATTATTTATGTTTCATATTTGCAAAAAAACTTAGTAAACTTACATTTTACCTAATTTTATATTGTAAGTATTCTAAATTTTAATTAATACTTTGTATTCACCACACAGCATAACTTTGAGTTTAAGTTGATTCCATATTTTAAATTTTTTAATATATTCTTTCTATTAATCGCGACATGCTTAGTAAAAGTGATTTCTCACTTTTATCCTAACATAACATCCAAAATCATCATTACCGAAAAACCTACTGAAAACCAGATTGTTCCGAGGTTTGTATGGTCTTTCCCTTCTCCTGTTGCTTCTGGTATTAGTTCCTCTACTACTACATAAAGCATAGCACCAGCAGCAAAGCTTAACAAATATGGTAAAATTGGTATCATTATTTGAGACAAAAGTATAGTGATTATGGCAGCCATAGGCTCTACTGCTCCTGAAAATACTCCCATTCCAAAGGCCTTGTGCTTTCCTATTCCTTGGCTTTTTAAAGGCATTGATATTATAGCCCCTTCTGGGAAATTTTGGATTGCTATGCCTATTGATAGTACTATAGCAGATGCCATAGCAATATTTGTCTCTCCTGCCAATACTCCAGCAAAAGATACTCCTACTGCCATTCCTTCTGGTATATTGTGGATTATTACTGCAAGAACCATCATGGTTGTTTTTCGCATTGAACTACTTTTAGGGCCTTCTGGCACATTACTATCTACATGTTGGTGGGGTATTACATTGTCTAAAAATAATAGAAAGGCAATACCTACTGCAAATCCTATAACTGCAGGAATCCATGCCATTCTTCCCATTTGATTTTCTACCATGTCCATTCCTGGTATTATTAAAGACCATATACTTGCAGCGACCATTACTCCTGCTGCAAAACCTGCTAGGGATTTTTGGACTTTGTTACTTAACTCATTTTTCATAAGATATACCATGGCCGCCCCTAAGCTTGTACCTAGGAATGGTATTAGTACACCTATTATTATGTTTTTATTCATTTTTTATTCTTTTTTCTTTGGTTTCTTAGATTTTCCAGATATCTTTAGCATATTCAAGGATTGTCCTATCAGATGAGAAATAGCCTGCATTTGCTATATTTTTAAGAGCTTTTCTAGCCCAAGTTTTCCTATCACTATATTCTTCATTTATCTTTTCATGGACTTTTTTGTAGTCTTCAAAGTCTTTTAGTAAGAAATATGAGTCTGCTTTCTCTCCACCTTGAGGATTTATTAAAGAATTATATATATCAAGGAACATATAGGAATTATCATCATTTAATTCTCCTGATACCAAGGAGTCTACTGCATCTTTTATGTCAGAATTTTTGTGATAGTATTCTTTAGGGCTATATGAATCTCTAATAGAGTTTAATTCTTCTACTTTGGCTCCAAATATGTAGTTATTTTCAACTCCTGCTTTTTCGAATATTTCAATATTTGCTCCATCATAGGTTCCAAGAGTTAAGGCACCATTTAGCATAAATTTCATATTACCTGTTCCTGACGCTTCTTTTCCTGCTGTTGATATTTGTTCAGATATATCTGCTGCTGGGAAGAGTTTTTCACCATAGGATACTCTATAATTTTCTATAAATACAACTTTTAACTTTTTATTAACATCTGGGTCTTTATTTATAACCCTTGCAACTTCATTGGCAAGCTTTATTATGGCCTTAGCTCTGAAATATCCTGGGGCTGCCTTTCCTCCTAGTATGAATGTTGTTGGATAAAAGTTCATATCAGGATTTTTCTTAATCCTATGGTATAAGTTTATTATATGAAGGATATTTAAGTGTTGTCTTTTGTACTCATGTATTCTTTTTATTTGAATATCAAATATAGAATCTGGATTTATAACTATGTTTTCTTGTTCTAGGATATATCTTGCAAGATCCTTTTTATTTTCATATTTAATTTGATTTATCTCTTCTAGCACCTTGTCATCTTCTAGATATTTTTCAAGCTCTTTTAGCTTATTTAAATCATATTTCCAATCATCTGAACCAAGTTTATCTGTTATAAAATTTGATAGTCTTATATTTGAATAAACTAACCATCTTCTTGGTGTTATACCATTTGTTTTGTTATTAAACTTTTCAGGCATAATCTTATACCAATGGTTGAAAGTATCATCTTTTAGGATTTTTGTGTGGAGTTTTGCTACTCCATTTACGGATATAGACATAACTATGGCAAGATTTGCCATTCTTATTTGATCATATCTTATTATCCTATAAGGATCTATAGCCTCTTCTGATAATCCCTTTGCTTTGAAATCTTCTACAAGCTTGTCATTTATCTTCTCAATTATATCAAAGCATCTTGGACATACTTCAAGCATAATATCCTTTGGCCATGTTTCAAGAGCTTCTTGCAATACTGTATGGTTAGTAAAAGCAAATGTCTTTTTAGTAATCTCTACGGCCCTATCAAAGTCTATACCATTTTCGTCAACTAAGACCCTTATTAGCTCAGGAATTGCTACAATTGGGTGGGTGTCATTTAATTGAATTACATGATATTTTGGAAAGTTTTCAAATTGTAGATCATTTTCAAAATATTTTTTATACTTTTCTACCAAATCTTGGATTGATGCTGAGCAAAAGAAGTATTGTTGTTTTAATCTTAATACTTTTCCTTCTCTTTGAATATCATTTGGATAAAGTACCCTTGTTATATCTTCAGCCCTATTTTTTTCTTCTACCGCCTTATCATATTGGAAGTTATTAAAATAGGAGAAGTCAAACTCTTCAAATGGCTCAGATTGCCAAAGTCTAAGAGTATTTACTTGACCATTTTCAAAACCTAGCATTGGCATATCATATGGAACTGCCTTTACTGTTTGATCTCTAAATTTAACTATTTTTGAATCTGATTCAACCCTTATTGACCAACCATCTCCATCTTTTATCCAATGGTCTCCCTCTTCAACTTGGAATCCATTTTCAATTTTTTGCTTAAAAAGTCCTTCCCTATATCTTACACCATAGCCATACATGTCAATTTTTTGGCTTGCCGCAGAGTCCATAAAACAAGCCGCAAGTCTTCCAAGACCACCATTTCCTAAGGCAGCATCATCTTCAAAGTTTTCTATTGATTCAAAATCTATATCAATTTCATCTAATAATTCTTTAACTTCATCATAGATTCCAAGATTTATCAAATTATTTCCTAAAGATCTTCCAACTAAAAATTCAGCTGAAAAATAGTAAGCCTTTTTTGTTTTTTTAGTCTTATTTTTACAATCTCTCCATTCTTGGTTTATTCTTTCCATGATTGTATCACATAAGGCAAAGTACTTATCCTTATCCGAAGTATCCTCAAAATTTTTAAGCGTTATCCTTTGAAGATTTTCAATATAATCTTCCATAAATTTATTCTTGTTTAATTTTATTTTCATAATTTCCTCTTTCATATAATTTTGCAAGACTTTTTATCTTTTCAGACAATTCTTCATCCAATATATCTTTTTTTAGCCTCCATTGCCAATTTTCGCCCAAAATGCCAGGCTTATTAATCCTTGCTTCATTGCCAAGCTCTAGTAAATCTTGAATTTGAAATATTGCTATATCTGAAACACTTGCCATAAGTGCTCTTATAATTTTAAAATTTACGCTTTCATCTTCTTTTATATCAAAATAATCTACTACCATTTCTTTTGTTTTTTCATCAAGATTATCAAACCATCCCTTTAGAGTGTCTGAATCATGAGTTGATGCATAGACTATGGAATTTCTCTCATAATTATGTGGAAGATATTCTGATGTAAAATCCTCACCAAAGGCAAATTGGATTACCTTCATTCCAGGAAAACCTACCTTATTTTTCAAATCTTCTACTTCTTTTGTAATAAAACCTAAGTCTTCTGCTATAAATTCTGTATCCTTGAATTCTTCTTTAATTTTTTTAAAAAACTCATCTCCCTTAGCCTTTTTCCACTTTCCATACTTAGCATTTTCGTCTGTAGCTGGCACCTCATAGTAGGATTCAAATCCTCTAAAATGGTCAAGTCTTAGTATATCATAAAGCCTTAAATTTATTCTTATCCTATCCATCCAAAATTTAAAACCATCCTCTTCTAAGCTTTCCCAATTATAGATTGGATTTCCCCAAAGTTGGCCATCTTCTGAGTAGGCATCTGGTGGTACTGCAGCTACAAAGTCTGGTTTTTTTTCATCCTTATCAAGTTTTAAAATTTTGGTATTTGCCCAAGCATCTGCGCTATCTAGAGCAAGATAAATAGGTAAATCTCCTATAATTTTTATATGTTTTCTATTTGCATAAGCCTTAAGATTTTTCCATTGCTTAAAAAATTCATATTGAATAAATGCATAAAAATTAATATCATCTATATGTTTTTTAGTAAAATCTTTTAAGGCTTTAGGATTTCTATCCCTTAAGTCTTTGTCAAAGTCTATCCAAGATATATCCAATTGATCTTTTTTGATAGCCATAAATAGACAATAGTCCTTAAGCCACTCTTCTTCCTCTTTTTTAAATTCTTCTATTTTTTCTTTTAAGTTATTATCTATGTTTTCATAAGCCTTTTTTAGTATCCTAAACCTTATATTATAAAGAATTGAATAATCAATAGATTCCTCATATTCTCCAAAGTTTAATTTACTATAGTCATCCTTTTCTATAAGGCCATCCTCACTTAATAAGTCTAGGTCTATAAAGTATGGATTTCCTGCAAAAGATGAAAAAGACTGGTAAGGACTATCCCCATAGCTTGTAGGTCCAAGGGGTAAAATTTGCCAATACCCTATAGAAGCTTTTGCTAAAAAGTCGATAAATTTGTAGGCTTCCTTCCCAAAAGTTCCTATTCCATAATCTGATGGCAAGGAAAATATCGGCATGATTATTCCATTTGACCTTTTAAATCTTTTATTTTTTTTCATAATAACCTCTCACCTTTTATCAGTTATTTACCCATTCTAATAAAAAATAATTCTTAAAAAGAGGCTGTTGCAAAATGAATTAATCGTTTCAAAATCATTACAAGCTACTCTAAGACAATTTAGCCTCCATGAATAGACAGACTATTTTCAAATTTTCTATGAATAACTTGTAAGATGTAAATTTATAAATTCATAATTTTGCAACAGCCTCTTTAGCTTATATTTTCTTTTTCAAAATATATGAAGCCAGTATAGGTACGAGGCTAGCTTAAAAACTCTTTTAGACTCAATCTGTAAAGTCTTCCCCAAGATGATATAGTTAAAACATAATCATCATCTTTTTTTATAATCTCAGTAATAGTCACTCCATGGTGAGCCAGAAATTTAATTTTAGGGCTAAGCCAGTTAAAAAATATAAGGGGAAGATCATGACTTATGGCATAATTTATAAATGAACTTATCTCATCTATTGATTTTCTTTTAATTGGGATATCTTCTAAGATATGTGATTTAAGCCTTAGATAGTAAGATTTTCTCAACCTATTTAACTTGAAATCTAGGATTCTTGCTGTAGGAATCCCGTAAATTTTAGGTCTTAAGATCTTGAAAAACCAATAATGATAGTGATTATAGTCTTCGAATGAAAATTTCTCATCTGGTCTAAATAGGTAGAGATAGACATTAGTAAAAGCTGTAACAACACAGGATCTATCCCTATAAAATTTAGATACTCCAAGTTTTCCTAACATATTTTGATAGCCACCAAAAAGAGTTTTATTGCCATCATTTACTGGAACGAATTCTCCTGGTAGGGATTTTTTCAATCTCATTCTTCCACTTCTCTTTTATAATGGACAGTTTCACTTATTATTTCTATTTCCTTATCACTTATATTCTTTTTTTCTAAACTCTTATCCATCTTCTCATTCATTAGAGTAAATATGATTGATGCTATAGGTATTGATACTATCATTCCAACTATACCAAATAAACTTGCTCCTATAGTAATTGATACAATTACCCAAATTGAAGGAAGACCTATAGACTTCCCAGCTATGGTAGGATAAATTATTGATTCTTGAACTTGTTGAATAACAAGAACAAAAATTAAAAATACCAAAGATTTAAATGGAGATTCTATAAAGATTAGAATCATTGATGTAACTGTGGCTATAACTGGTCCTACATAAGGAATAAAGTCTGAAACTCCAACTAAAATTGCAGCCATAGCAGCAAATGGGATATTTAAGATTAGCATGCCTATAAATACTAATACTCCTAGTATAAAACTTGATAGAGCCTTAGAATTTATATATGATGCAAAGCTTGAATATGATAGAGAAAATACTCTATTAAGATAGTTTGCTTTATCTTTTGATAATATAGAATAAATTATCCTATTTCCAAATATCTTAAGATCCTTTTTATTTATAAGGACAAATATAGAAAAGATTACTGCAGTTATAACTGTAATCACTGTTGATGATACTGAGTTTATTATGCTTGTAGTTTTATCAAATATATTTCCAGCTTCACCTAAGAAATAATCTCTTATTTGAACAACTGTACTGTCCCGGTTTATTTGATTTATAAATTGTTGGGCATCACTTGCAAATCTTTTGGTTATTTCATAACTATTTAAAAAATCAATTATTTGGTTTAAAAATACCGGAAACTTATCAATCAAGGCTGAAATTGAAGCAGATATTCTAGGTATAAGAACATTTAAGAATAAGCTTATTCCCAATATTACTAATATCCATGATAAGATAAGAGAAAAAATCGGAATTAGTTTTTTTGTTTTATCTGTTTTAAATATCTTTGAAAACACCTTATTTTCAAAAAAATTCATAGGTAGATTAATTAAAAAAGCAATCATAAATCCTATTATAAATGGTTGTATTACAGCTATAAAAATAGCTATGGCATTAGTTACATTATTTATGTACCAAAAACCAAAAAATACCAATATGGAAATTAGGATTACTCTTAATAATTGCGAGTTTTTTTCGTCTAATTTTCTCATTTATTAAAATAGACCTCCTTTTTTCTTTTACCTATATTTTACCATCTTATTTACTTTATTCTATTATTATACATGTTATAATGAAATAGAGGTGATATATGAAAAAGTGCTTTATATTTGCTGGTGGAGACTATGATGGATTTTTTGATAAAATTGAAAAAAATGATTATGTAATAGGGGTTGATAGAGGATACACATATTTGAACGCTCTAAAAGCTAATCTTATAATTGGAGACTTTGACTCATCTGTTGAACCAAATTATCCTGATAAGATTGTTCTGAAACCCGAAAAAGATGTGACAGACCTTTACGCCGCCCTAGAAATTGCTATAAAAAAGAACTATAAAAATATAATAGTTTATGGTGGCCTTGGTGGAAGGCTATCTCATACTATTGCAAATATTAAAATTCTTTTTGAATTTAAGAAAAAAGGTATAAATATAAGTTTAAAAAGCAAGAACAAGCTTGCCTTTATAATAAATAAAGATTTTAAGGAAGAAGAATATATAGATGATTTTTATGTATCAGTCTTTGCTCTCGAAGATGATATAAAAGATCTATCTCTTAAGAATTTAAAATATGAGCTTAACAATTACAATCTTAAATCTTATCAAAGCCTTGGAGTTTCTAATGAAACTTTAAATAAACCATTTGAAATCAAGTTTTCTAATGGGATGCTTCTTGTAATTTATGAAAGAAAATCAGCATTCATCTAATAAAACTTGCTATATAAAAACTTACTCCAAAAGTCTGATTTTCCATCTGTCTTTTTGGAGTAAGTTTTTTTAACTAATTTACTTTTCAAAATATTCTTTAATGTTTTTTCTTCCTATGATTACATCATTACCATTTTCAATTATTGGTCTTTTTAAAAGCATACCATCTGATGCGAGAAGATTTAATTTTTCTTCTTCATCCATATCAGAAAGCCTATCTTTCAAGTTAAGGTCCCTATAAATTTTGCCAGATGTATTAAAAAATTTCTTTATATCAAGCTTACTTTTTTCATAAAGGCTCTTTATTTGCTCATATTCTGGCTTATCTTCCTTTACATCTTGAAACTTATATTCTATGTTCTTTTCATCAAGAAATTTCTTAACATCCTTACATGTAGAACAATTTTTATATCCAATAAATAAAGTCATTATTTCTCCTTACAAAAAAGGCCAGCCTAAGCTGACCTCACTTTTTTGAATTTATCTTCTTTCTCTTTCGTCTTCGTCAGAATTTTTTGCTCTATATTCCTCTCTTGTCATAACATCAACTACGTCTACATTTACTGTTACAACATCAAGGCCTGTCATTTCTTTTACATTATCTCTTACAACTTTTTTGATTTGTTCGAAAATTCTTGGAGCACTTTTTCCATATTCTAAGATAATTTGCATATTTACCTTAGCTTCTTTTTGTCCAACTTCTACATCAACACCTCTTGTGTCTTGTTCATTAGATGAAGTGAATACAGATGATACAGAATCAAAGAAACTTCCTTTCATTTCAAGGATACCATCGATTCTATTTACGGCAATTTTAGAGATTTTAGCAACAACCTTGTCAGCAAAAGTTAATTTTGAAACTTCTTCTCTAATTTCTTCGTCTTTTTCTAATCCTTTTTCATAATCCTTGTTAATATTTCTTTCTGTCATATTATCCTCCTATTTATTGAAATTTTCTTATTAGCTTTACTACAAATCCTACTACTTTTGAATCTTTATCAAACCATCCACCTAGAATATAACAAAAGCTTAATACTATCCATATACCCAGGGTTCTGAAGAATCCATAGTCAAATAAAGAAGCTATGGTTAATATACCCAAAACCAAGAAAATCAACTTATATTTATTTTCTTGTTTGAACTTTTTAGCTTCTTCTTCTTTTTTCTCTCTTATGTCAAGTTTTCTCATCTCAACATCGTAGGCAGTAATTTGTTTTTCTTTGTTTTTTTCTTGCAAAACTTTATCTTTATTTTCCATCAAGCCACCTACCTGATTTCTCTTTCTTTACTCTTTTCGGCCTTATTTAATTGAACGTGAGCATTGGATGATTGTAATCCTGTAAGCTCTTTAAGTCCTCTTTCAACTTCAGCTTGAATCTTTCTACCTAAATCTTCGAAATCTCTGTTTCCAAAAATATTACATTTAATATTAGCTTCAACAGTCTCTCCCTTTATGATTTTTACTTTTGAATCCGTAAGTTCTGCACCTTCAAATTGACGTACTGCCGAATTTACTGTAGAATCTAATGAATTTTTTGTGATAAAAATATCTCCATCATTATCTTCTACTAAATATTCTCTCTTATCATTTTGATTTGCAATAATGTCTATAAGAAGAATGATAGCAAAAAATAATACCACTATAGCTACGCCTAAAAGTATATATCTGTAATTTTGTAAATCTAAATATGATAACATATCATATCTCAACTTATCATCAACTAGAGCAACACTTGCAAGTATTGCTGAGAGTATTATCAATGCTATTGTCATTAGAGACCATAAAAATTTTTTAAAAGCTCCCATAACTCCTCCTCAATATTATTTTACCCATAGGAATTAATTTAAAACAAAACTTTGCTATTTTTTTTCGATTTTTTATCTCTGTTATCTTAATCTTCAAGCTCTAAAGAAAGTTCAAGCCATTTATTTTGAAGTCTTTGCTTTTTATCTTCTAGGTTTTTTATGGTATCAAAAGTCTTTATAACATTTTCTTGATTATCAAAAAAACCATCTTTTAAGCTATCTTCAGTTAGTTTATGAATCTTTGCATCAATAGAGTTTGTCTCTTTTTCAAGCTTTTCTATTTCTTTTTTTATCTTTCTAATTTCATTTCTTTGAAGTTTTATCTTTTTTTCTTCCTTTTTTATTTGAGTCTTAGTTTTTGAAGGCTTCTTCTCATCTACCATAGCCTCTTCTTTAGTTTTTTGTACATAGTAGTCATAATTTCCCAGATATTCCCTCATATTATCCTTATGCATATCTAGTATTTTAACTGCAATCTTATTTAAAAAATACCTATCGTGACTAATTACTAAAACAGTTCCTTCATAGGCTAAAATAGCATCCTCTAAGGCTTCTTTTGAATCTATATCTAAGTGGTTGGTTGGCTCATCCATAAGAATAAAGTTACAATCAGAAAGCATCAATTTAAGCAAAGAGATTCTTGCCCTTTGACCTCCCGAAAGCTCATTTATAGGTTTTTTGACATCATCTCCATAAAACATTATCTTTGCAAGGTAAGATCTTATCTGAAAATCTGTAAGGTCAGGATAAGCTCCTCTTATCTCATCGAAGATATTATTTTCAAGATTTAATGACTTTTGCTCTTGATCAAAATATCCTATATTTACGCTTGAACCTATGTCTACCTTTCCACTATTCTTTTTTTCCATACCCATAATTATCCTAAATAGAGTTGTCTTTCCTACCCCATTTTCACCTATTATGGCTACCCTATCATTTCTGTAGATATCAAATGATATGTTTTCAAAAATTGTCTTATCATAAGATTTTTCTAAATCTTTTACACTAAGTACATCTACACCTGATTGGATTCTTGGAGAAAATTTAATATTTATACTTTCAGAATTATTCATAGGTTTTTCTATCCTATCCATCTTATCTAAAAACTTTTGCCTTGACCTTGATTGGGATATGCCCCTTTTTCTCTTAGAACCTCCAAGGTTTTTAAGCCTATCTATAATTTCTTCTTGCCTTTTTATTTCCTTTTGTTGGGTCTTATAAAGGTGATTTTGTACTTTTAAATCCTTTTTTCTTTGGTCCATAAAGAAAGTATAGTCACCATCATATATCTTAAGACTTTTATTGTCTAGAAGAAATATCTTAGATACTGTTGCATCTAGAAAATACCTATCATGGCTTATAACTATTACAGATCCTTTGAAATTTTTGACAAAATTTTCTAGAAAATTTATAGCATTTATATCAAGATGGTTGGTTGGCTCATCCAAAAGAATTAAATCAGGTTTTTCAAGCAAAAGACAGCTAAGCTCAACTCTTGCCTTTTGTCCTCCTGAAAGCTCTCTTATCTTTTTATCAAAGTCATCTTCACTAAAGCCCATGCCAATTAGAGTTCCTCTTATTTCTGACTTATAAGAATAACCATTTGATTTTTCAAACTTATCACTTGCATTTTGATATTCCTTCATAAGGTCATTAAGCTTATCAGAATTCTTTTCCTCACCCATCTCCTGCTCTAAGTTTCTTAATTTTTCTTCAAGTTCAATAAGGTCTTTAAATACATTGAGGCAGTAATCATATATGCTCTTATCTGAGTCAAGACCTAGCTGTTGCTTTAAATAGCCAACTCTTACATCATTAGGTATATGAATACTGCCATCATCTTTTGATATTTCTCCAGTAAGTATATTAAATAGTGTAGACTTTCCAGAACCATTATTTCCAATTAATCCTATCTTATCACCCTTATTTATAGTAAAAGAAACATTTTCAAATATATCTTCTGTAGGATAGGATTTCTTTAAATTTGATACTGACGCTACAATCATAATAATCTAAAATGTGAAATCTTCTGGCTTGTTGATAAAATATGTTAGGGTAAAGAGTGACTCATCTAGATGAACATTTTCAATTACCACATCATTTTTTGTCTTTAAATCAACAGGAGCAAAATTCCAAATTCCTTTTATTCCTCCTTCACATAAGATATCGCATATCTCTTGAGCTCCTTCTTTAGGTGTTGTTATTATTCCGATATCTATATTGTTTTCTTCTAAGTATTCTTTAAGATTATCTGTTGATAATACTTTAACTTCTTCATTAGCTAACTCTTCATTGTTTTTATCAAATACAGCCTTGGTATTATAATCTAGTGACTTAAATCCTGTATACTTATAAAGTGCATGACCAATATTTCCAAAGCCTATAATTACCATAGAATACTCTTTGTTTACCCCTATAATTTTTGCAAGCTCATCCATTAATTCACGTACATTATAGCCATAACCTTGTTGTCCAAAACAACCATAATGATTTAAGTCTTGCCTAATTTGACTTGCTGTAAGTCCTGTTATTTGTGAAAGTTCCTTTGATGAAACCCTTACTATTCCCTTTTCATTTATTGCCTCTAAATACCTATAATACTTTGGCAATCTTTTAATTACAGATAAAGAAACGTTTGAACCTTTTTTCATATTTACCTCCAATTTTATTGTTCTTTCTTGTTCAACCCATCATCATTAGACTTATATCTACCTAGTAATATTAAATTAATTATGTGTACTATGTATACTACAATAAGTGCTGTATAAAAAACTTGTTGACCCATTGTTACTAATCTTTCTTCAACTGCTATATATTTTGGAATTACTGCTATATATTTACCTGCAACAATTATGGCATGGTAACTTAAAATAATAAAAGCTAAAACCGTAACTATGGCTACAAATATGGAAAAAGAACGGCTGTTCTTTTCCATTAATATATATAGTCCATAGATAAACATCAATATCCAAGATAAAAGAAGGCTCAAATTCCAAGCTTTATCATATAAATCTGTATTAATGTTTATAAAGTTTATTAATATTGGTCCTATTAGTAGCAGTAATATAGATAAAAGCAGTAAAAAAGACAAAGTTTTTTCAAATCTTTTACCCATATTTACCTACTTGCTATTTTTCTTTGACTTATATCTTAGGTTGTTGTTAAGAATTTTCTTTCTTATCCTAAGATTGTGAGGTGTTATCTCAATAAGTTCATCCTCTTCAACAAATTCCATCATTTCTTCTACACTCATAATCTTAGCAGGTGATAAAACTAGTGCATCATCTGCTGCAGATGCCCTAACGTTAGTTTGCTTTTTCTTTTTACATACATTTACATCTATATCAATGCCCTTAGCATTAGAACCTATAACCTCTCCTTCATATACTTCATCTTGAGGTTTTACAAAAAGTTGTCCCCTAGATTGGGCTGCATGAAGACCATATGTTGTTGCAACACCTGTTTCAAATGATACTAAGGAGCCTGCTTGTCTTTTTGCAATATCTCCCTTATATATTTCATATGAGTCAAATTCTGTATTTAAAATACCTGTTCCCTTAGTATCTGTTAAGAACTCTTGCCTATATCCTATTAAACCCCTTGCAGGTATTTTAAATTCCATTCTTGTATAACCTGATGAATTAGGGGCCATATTTATTAGCTCACCCTTACGAAGTCCTAGCTTTTCTATAACTGAACCTGTGTACTCTTGATCGACATCTATGGTTGCTATCTCCATGGGTTCAAGAACTTTTCCATTCTCATCCTTTTTAAACATAACCTCAGGTTTTGAAACTTGAAACTCATATCCTTCGCGTCTTAAATTTTCAATAAGAACTGATAAGTGAAGTTCTCCTCTTCCTGAAACTTTGAAAGCCTCAGTAGAATCTGTAGTTTCAACCCTAAGTGAAACATCTGTTTCCTTTTCTTTAAATAACCTATCTCTCAAGTGCCTACTTGTTACATAATCCCCATCACGACCTGCAAAAGGTGAGTTATTTACAGAAAATGTCATAGAAAGAGTAGGTTCAGATATCTTTGTAAACTCTATAGCTTCGCTATCAGCCTCTGTACAAATAGTATCACCTATATTTATATCTTCCATTCCTGAAAGGGCAACTATTGACCCAAATTTCGCCTCTTCTACTTCAACTCTTTCAAGTCCTTCAAATTCATAGATAGTAACAATCTTTGACTTTAATCTTCTATCTGGATTATTGTAATTTACAATAAGGCATGAGTCATTTTTAGAAATCTTACCACTTTCAACCTTACCAATTGCAATTCTTCCAAGGTAATTATCATAGTCTGTTGTTGAAACTAGAACTTTAAACTGACTATCTTCTTTCGCCTCAAAGACTGGAGTGTATTTTAGAATTGTATCTAGAAGATCTGTCATATCATCTTTTTCCTCTCCAAATTCAAGGGATGCCCATCCTTGTTTTGCTGATGCAAAAACAAATGGAGAATCAAGGTAGGATTCGTCAGCTTCAAGAGAGATAAATAAGTCTAGAACTTCATCCATGACCTCTTCAACCCTTTGGTCAGGCCTATCCACCTTATTAATACAAATAATTGCAGGAAGGTTAAGCTCTATTGCCTTTCTTAATACAAACTTTGTTTGTGGCATAGGACCTTCATGACTATCTACTACCAAAACAACTGCCTCAGCCATGTTAAGTACTCTTTCAACCTCTCCACCAAAATCTGCGTGTCCTGGAGTATCAATAATATTAATCTTTGTATTCTTATAATTTATGGCTGTGTTTTTTGATAATATGGTAATTCCTCTTTCCTTTTCTATAGAATTTGAGTCCATTACCCTTTCATCTACCTTTTGGTTTTCCCTAAAAATACCACTTGTCTTTAAAAGACCATCTACTAGTGTTGTCTTTCCGTGGTCTACATGAGCAATAATCGCCACATTTCTTATATCTTCACGTTTCATTAAAATCATCTTCTTTCTTAATCTAATCTACTATTAATGCTATCAATTTATTATATCATATGTGATAAGATTATCAATAATTCACAAAAAAAATACTTGATATTTTACAACATACCAAGTATTATATATACAATTTCATCCTAGAGTCTCTTCTTACCAAGGCAGTTATCATATTATCCCTTATTATAAGCTCTTCAGCTAGGCTATAGACAAGCTTTATTCCTCTGCCATGGTCAGTAAAGGCATCATTTTCTATAAAATAGTCAATTCCTTCCCCTTCATCTTTAACCTTTATCAAACAATAATCTTCATCTAAAACAAAGATTGTATCAATAATTTTATCATACTGACATCTATTTCCATGTTTGTATGAATTTATAATAAGCTCATCTAGTATAAGCTTGATTTTAAATATTAAGTCATCTTCTACAGATTTTTCAATAAGGATATTTATAAGTTTATCTCTAAAATCTTTTATAAGCTTTAAATCTGTAGGTATTATAGTTCTTATTATTTCCATAATATACCTCTCTTGTTTTATATGTATACCCAAATTTACTTTTTTATCAATTATTTTACAAATTAAGTAAATTATTGATTTTTTTCAATTTGTAGTATAATAAGTCTATAAAGATACGAAAGGAGATTATTATGAAATACGTATGTACAGCTTGTGGATATATCTATGATCCTGCAGAAGGAGATGTTGATAACGGAATCGACGCAGGAACAGAATTTAAAGACCTTCCAGAAGATTGGGTTTGCCCAGTTTGTGGAGTTGGTAAAGATATGTTTGAAGAACAAGAATAAAAGATTTTTGAGGGCTGTTGCTTTTTGCAACAGTTCTTTTTTAATCATATGTGTAAAAAATCATGAAAACATTTTTTAAAAAATATAAAAGAAAAATAAAATTTATCCTAAGCTTAATAATTTCTTTAATCATTCTATTTGGACTATATAAATTATATAAACTTGGTATTCTAACAAACGAAGAAAAACTCTATACCTACATAGGAAACTTTGCAATCCTAGCTCCCTTTGTATTTATAATATTAAAAATTTTAGTAGGACTTCTTCCATTTATTCCAAATACCCTAATAGTTCTTATAGGTTTTGCACTTTTTGGACCTTTGTGGGGACTTTTTTTAAATTACATTTCATCTCTTATAACTGGAGTATTAAATTTTTCTATAACTAGAATATATGGAGAGAGAGTTCTCAAGAAATTTTTATCAAAAAAGAATTTAAAAAAATATAAAAGGATTAGATATCAAAGTAAAAATCGCTTTAAAAAAATCTTATTAATAAGTTGCATAATACCATTTGCTCCTGATAATGCCCTATCCCTTATTGGGGGATTAAAGGATATTAATTTTAAAGATTATTTTAAAGTAATTCTTCTTGGTAAGTTTATAGAAATAATTTTACTTTCTATTATAATCTATAAACTAGGACAAATTTTGATATAAGATTTTAGAAAAATTATTAGTAGGTGGATTTCCCTGAATTTAAGAAAAAATTTACACTGACCTCAAAAGTTAAAATAAAAAATAACTTAAGAAGGTCAGTTTTTATCCTAAAATATAGCTTTACTCATAAAAAGCGTTAGAGTATGAGGTTAATACTTATAAGACATGGCTTTTAACAATATTAAATTTCTAAAAAATAAGAAATGTTCTAAAGGCTTAAAACTAAATACAATAAGCCTTATAAAATTAAAATATATTATACTTATATTTTTTCTTTAGTAAGAAGTTAAAAACATAGATTTTTAACAGATCAAGTTTTTATTATTTAAGGATATATTATCTTCTACATATCCTCTATGTTTTTATATATCCTATCTGCCTTTTTCAGAAAGTATTTATAAAGTGAAGCAAATATACCTATGTATTCCTCATCAAACCATGGTTTTCTTTTTCCGCAAAAGTGTAAAAACTTAGTATTATCCATAACATAAGATAAGTCCCAACCTTTATTTTTTAACTTATAAAATAAAAATTTTCTAGCATCATAATTGTATTCTAGCTCGCTTATACTTATAATATTATTTCTAAAAACCACATTTAGTAAATCCTGATCTGGCATTAGAAGTCCAAAACTTTTACTTTCTTCTATGTACTTTTTGACTTCTCTTTCATAATTTTCGCTTTCTCTTGCAAGATTTAAGTTAATCATTAATATTCCAGAGTTAAAATAATTACTAATATCATCATACCCTGAGCTTAAGCTTAGTCTTGTAACATTAGCTCCCTGAACTGCTGGAGCAGAATGAGTTGCTGCTGCAAAAAGATTATCCTTAAAGTCAATATTATAAAGTTTCTCAAAAGAATTTAGAACAAGAATATCAGGATCTAGATAGAGAATCTTGCCTAGATTTTCTGGTAGGTATTTATAGGCTAAAAGCCTATAATACATCTCTTCTGTATAGTAAAATGTAGTTTTTGCCCCCATAAATAAAGCATCAACTTTAATACTTATTAATTTTGATTTATTATCACTTATGTTCTCAACAAAATCTTCAAGTTTTTCAATTTTTTTATCACTTATATTCTTATGAATTAGATAAATATTATACTTATTCTTTGTATTTTCAAACAAAGAAACGAGCATAACCCTGAGCGGTCTTAAATAATTCTCATCACAAGAAATTAATATATTCATAAAATCACCTAATGTAAATCTGTTGAATACCAACCTTTACCAATTATAGATGAAGTATCTATAACTGTTATAAAGCAGCAGGGGTCAATTTCTTTTATAAATCTTCTAAATAAAACAGCCTCATAATCATTTGTAACACACAAAAATATTGACTGATCTTTTTTAAAATATAGACCTTTTCCATCAATTACTGTAGCTGACCTATTTAGCTTATCTCTAATAAATTCTGAAATTTCATCTTGCTTATTTGTTATTATCAAAAAAAGTTTGGCTGTATTAAATGAACTTATAAACTCATTTACTACAACTCCTTTCATCAATAAACCAAGACAAGATAAGAGCCCTATCTCAATTCCAAATATTTTTATTGATAGGATAGTTAGGATAGAATCTCCCATAAGTAGGGATTTTCCAATATTCATATTGAGATATTTATTAATTATCATTGCTATTATGTCTGTTCCACCACTTGATGCTGATAGGTTGAAAAGTATGGATGAACCAAGGGCTGGTATTAAGACTGCACAAAATAATTCTAAAAGCTTATTATCTGTCAGGGTAGATTGAAGTGGAAAAATTTTATCTAAGACTATAGCTGTTAGAGAATTTAGTATGGATACATAGCCTGTTTTGAAGACAAAATTCTTACCTAGTATAAAATAAGCAAGTACTAATAAGGAAATATTTAGTATCAAGGTTGTAAAGGCTGGAGTTACTGGCAGGGAATTTGATATAAGTATAGACGCTCCCTCAACCCCTCCTATTACAAAGTTATTTGGGTATTTGAAAAAGTGAGTGCCATTTGCCATCAAAATTGCTGCAAAGGTCATCATGAAAAATTTCTTTTTTCTGCTCATTGGCTTATGAGCAAAACGGTCTTTCACTCTATCCTTCCTTAAAAGCTTTATGGCAGTATTTCTATCAAGTATATGCCTTATCATATCCTCGTCTTTTTTAGGATTTGTTTCCTTATTCATCTTTTATTTTTTTAATCCTCCAAGTTTATAAAAAAAAAGCCCGAAGGCTTTTTCCCTTAATTGTTTGAATAATTATCAAAATACCCTTGTATAAGAACAATAGGGGTTCCCTTATCACCTGAACCAGATGTAAGATCGCAAAGTGATCCTAAAAGGTCTGTAATTTGTCTAGGTGTTGTTCCTAGAGTTTCATCAGTACCTTTTAAGTTTGATGATTTATTTGCAATTCTTTCTTTCATAGCTTCAGTTCTTTGTTCAATTGAAAGGTCTTTAAATTCATTATCAGCTATATATTTGATTTTAAGCTCATTTGGTGTTCCCTCTAGTCCTTTTGTATATGCTGGAGATACAACAGGATCTGCAAGTTCCCATATCTTTCCAACTGGATCTTTGAAAGCACCATCTCCGTAGATCATAACTTCAACTTCCTTACCAAATTCTTTAATAAATCTTTTTTGAAGTTCATCTACAAATGCTTGACCATTCCTTGGGAAGAGTTTTACAACATCTTCTGTAGAAAGATTTGAACCAAGTAAACCATAATCTTTATTATAACCTGAACCATCAATTGACTCTGTCATTATTTCATCTAGTGAGTAAACTTCTTTAGCACCAGAATTTTTTAGTAATTTTTTAGTTAATTCCCTTGTGTGGATTGAACAAACTAATACACTTTCTGTAAATTTAAGAACATCCTTAGGATTATTAAAAAAGTGTACTTCTGAGTTTTCTGCCATTTCCTTATATAAAGAAATATAGTCAACTCCAGTAAATTCGTGTTTGTAATCTCCAGCAAGTTTTCTGAATTCTTCTTCATTTAGAATATCAGAATATGGATTAACATCACTTTCAAATAAGTCAAGCTTATCCATAATATAGTTTCCTACCTCATCTTGTGGGTAAGATAAGCAAATGTGTAATTTTTTACCACTTAATGCAAAGGCCTTTAGCATAATTGAGAACCTATTTCTACTTAAAATTGGAAATAGGATTGCTATTTCATCTCCCTTAAACTTATTATTGATGTCTTTAGCAATTTGTTCACAAGATGCATAGTTTCCTTGAGCTCTTGCTACAAGTGATTCAGTTACACAGATTACATCCTTGTCATTAATTTTGATATCATTTGATTTAACAGCATTAACTACGCTATCAAATACTATATCTTCTAAGTTATCCCCTGTCTTAATGATAGGTGTTCTCACACCCATTGATACTGTTCCTATTAATCTATCCATACTCTCTCCTTCCTGTCGTATTATACAACAAGTTTTTAAAAAAATAAAGAATTTTTTTTAGGATTTTACCTTCTGTTTTGTCTTGCATTTAGGACATTTAACAATAATTTTGCCTTTTCCCTTAGGTATACGTAATTCCTGTTTGCATGATTTACATTTAATATACTTATACTCAGAATTCCCAAACATTTTCCTTTTTAGATATCTATATTTTTTTTGGATTGGATTTAAAATTTTAAGTTTAAATATATAATTCTCACTATTTCTTTGCAAATCATTTAAAGATAAAGTTCTAAATATAGCATATATAAATATTATACTTGCAAATATATTTAGAAAAGTCTCCTTGACGAAAAAATTTATTACTAAAAATAATATAGCTTGCCATACAAGAGCTATAGATAGTTCATCTATTCCATGTCTTTTTTTCAAAATTAAACACCCTCCACTAATTCTTTCATAATTTTTGATATATCTCCTTGTAAAAGGAAATCAGCACTTTTATCTTTTGGAGTAGGATCCATATTTATTACTATGAGCTTATTACCTCTATAAAAGTCAATAAGTCCTGCCGCAGGATAAACTACAAGACTTGTTCCTCCTACAATCAAAACATCAGTCTCACTAATAAGTTTTACTGCATAAGATAAATTATCAGAATTTAAGCTCTCTCCATATAAGACTATATCAGGACGAACTAATCCTCTGCATACATCACACTTTGCAGCACGATTGAAGCTTTTTACATAATCAAGGTCAAATTTTTTACCACAATCTAAACAGTAATAGTCTCTCAAGTTTCCATGAAGCTCAATTACATTCTTACTTCCAGCTTCTTGGTGAAGGGAGTCTATATTTTGTGTTATAACCGCCTTAAGTTTACCGATATTTTCAAGTTTTACCAAAGCCTTATGGCAATCATTAGGCCTTATACCTTCAATCATCAGATTTTCTTTGACATAATCCATAAATTCATCAGGATGATTTGTAAAAAACTCATGGCTTAACATATACTCAGGAGAGTAATCTGAATCATTGTTTCTATTGTAAAGGCCTGTTGCAGACCTAAAGTCAGGAACCCCTGATGCAGTTGACACACCTGCTCCTCCAAAAAACACAATATTGTTTGATTCTTTAATTATCTTTTTTACTTCACTTATATTTTCCATAAATCCCCCTTCCTATATAAAACTATACCGCTTTAATGTTTTTTATTATTATCACAACTCGCCCCTAAAAATGCTCCTATGACAGCGCATCCTACAGATACCATCTCTTTTGATGGAAAATCATAGATATTATTTATAATAACAGATACAATCACACCCAAAAGTATTCCAATATACATGTTTTTATTCATAAGACTCCTCAAGATAGGTCCAAATCATTTTTTAGGATTTTTATATTAAAAAAACTAAGTATTAAAGCTGTAAGTATGTAATATAAAAAACCTGTAATGTTTAGAAGCTTCCTTCCACTTACTTTTACATAAGCTGATATAAAGGCCAAAGTATTGTCTCCACTTCTTACTAGACTTCCATCACTTAGGAATAAAAAATACCTATTTAGAAAAAATCCACCAACAAAGATAAGGCCTATAAGTAAAATTATAATAATCACTGTATTTTTCCTTTTAAATAAGAACCTATCCATCTGCATAAACAAAAATATTAAAAGGCTAAATACATTTAAAATTATCATAGCAAATATAATTGATATTAAAGACCATATATTCATAAATCTACCTGATAGATAAAATAAAAATATAGATAAAAATACCAAAAGATAAAAAAATATATTTATTACCAAAAGTTTTGCTGTCAAAAATTCTCTTGCTGAAATAGGAAGAGAAAAAGTTAATATCGACCTATCTGTATAAAGGTCCTTGTAAAAGGTATTTATAACAAAATATATCATAGTCATTATAAAGACCCCTATGAGGATTATCTCAATAGAGTTTATAGCAGAACCAACTTCCAAAAGACTTGTAAAAGAACCAATAGTCCTTACAGATACAAGACTTACAAGAAGAATTACAAAGCAAATAAAAGTCGATAGGAAAAATTTCATATTTGATTTCACGTCATATTTTAAGTACTTACGCATATTAAAAATCTATCCTTTCTTCTATTAAATACTCATTTATAAAAAATGAAATTGTTATTATAAGTAGGCTTAAAAGAGATGTCCGTACATTTATCCCCAAAATCTTTCCATCAAGACCCATATATACCATAGAGATATCAACTCCATTTATATGGATAAGATTTTCTAGAGAGAAATTTCTTAAATTAAGGCAAACAGGACTTAAAACATATATATTTCTAAAAATCCATATTATTAATGAAAATAAAACTATGGCAAGAACTATAGTTACAAAATTATAGTACCTTTTAAATATCTTAACCCTAGACAAGCTTAGACCTAAGACTAGCAAAAGATAAGCCATAGAATAATAAAGTCCCAATACAAAGCTAAAAGTAGAAATTCTACCTACAGTAAAAGCTATTGTTATCTCCTTTATACTTAAAATAAAAGATGAAAATAAAAGCCAGAATATATAGGTAAAGATTGAAATAAAAGCTACAATTAGACTTACCAAAAACTTCGCCATTAAAACCTTTCCTACAGATATATTTATAGTAAATGTAATATAAGATGACTTATCAAATATGTCCCTTTTAAATCTAGATGCAAAATATATCAATGAAATAGCAAGGATTATAATGCCTTGAGCAATTATCAAAATGAGAATTGCCAACTGCCTATCATTTACTCCAAGACTATCAGACTTTGCCATAAGTCCAATAAAACTTGCTGATAAAAGACTTAAAAATATCTCTAACAAAAGAAATCCACTTGATCTTTTTAGCTCATATCTTAAATACCTAATCATATAACAAAAATTTCCTTATATAAATCAACCATTTGCTTTTTGTACTTATCCCTTAAGTTTTCTGCGTCATCTTCAAGGATTATTTGACCCCTTTGAATAAAGGCTGCCCTATCAAAAAGATTCTCCAAATCTCCTATTTGATGTGTAGTAATAATTATTGTTCTACCTATATCTACAGTTTTTATTATAGATGCTAAAATCATATCCTTGGCAATTGGGTCAACCCCCTCAATCGGCTCATCTAGGATATATAATTTTGTATCCCTTGAAAGAGTTAGTGCCAAAAGAAGTCTTTCTTTCATACCCTTAGATAACTTATCAGAATAACCTTCTTTTGGGATTTTCATATATTCTAAAAGGTCCTTGCAGACTCTCATATTGAAATCATCGTAAAAATCCTTATAAAGATTTATTGTATCTTCTATTGTTAGATTATCATAAAGATGGTAGGCATCAGGAAGATAAGAAATAATCTTTTTTGTTTCAAGTCCTTGTTTTTTTCCATCTATTATAATCTCTCCATCATCAGGTTTTATAAGACCCATTATAGACTTTAAAAGAGTTGTTTTACCAGAACCATTGGGACCCATAAGACCCAAAATCTTCCCTCTTTCAAGCTTTAAATTAAGACCATCTAGGACATTGGTCTTTCCATATGATTTTTTTAAATTTTTAATCTCTAAAATATTATCCATTAGAATTCATCCTTAAATTTATAAAGTCAAAAGCTCCCTCATTATTAATACCTATTGAGTTCATTTTATCAAAGTATTCATTCAAATACCCATTGGCAAACTCTATTATGAGAGCATTTTTCTTATTCTCATCTATAGTCATATAGTAATAGTCACTTCTTGATTCTATCAAGTCCTCATCCATAAGTCTTTGGTAGGACTTATCAACATAAGATGGATTTACCCTAAATTTATTTATAAGAAAGTCCTTATCATAAAATTTATCTCCATCTTTTAAAAGGTTTCTTATAATATTTAAGGCTACAAAATCTCTAATTTGATTATTAACTGACCTATCTTTCATAAAAACTCCTAACTAAACTTCAAAAAATCTATATCAAGGTCAAAAGTTAAACTTGCCTTCATAAAACATGATATGACTCTTTCACCATAATCTCCAAGACTTTCATAGATTTTTCCATAATTTTTTATAACAATTCTTTCATCTTCTATAGAAAGAAGGTCAAAAAGTCCGTCAAGATTATTAGCCTCATATTCAAAGTCAAAGCTTTCATTTAATAGATCATAAAAATCTTTCTTTGACCTTATATCTTTAAAATCAACAATTATCATCTAATTCTCCTTGCTAAAGCTATTATAGTGGTCATTAGTGTAATAAATATTAAAGTCTTCGTCAAAGACAAGTCTTTCAGGACCTCTCTTTCCACCATTATAATTTACATCACACTCTTTGTAATCTCCTTCAGGAAGATTTTTTTCAAAATTTCCAAAATAATCTCCCCCTATAACTCCCTTATCGGTAACTTCCCACAAGTTTCCCTCTTTTGGAATCCGACCAAGCTTTCTGGCTTCTTTTTTCGTAAGGTAGTTTGGAGGAAGTTTCTCATACTCTTTTAAGTAAGCTATAACATCATATTTTTTATAATAGGCCTTATCTTCTGAGATAGTACTTTCATTTGATATCTTTGTTGTAGAAGAGTCTACACATCCTGTTAAAAGAAATATCACAGAAAAAGCAAATAAAAATTTAAGTAAAAAGTTTTTAATTCTCATTTCCCATCTCCTTTGCTATAATTATATCAGAATGGAGGCTTAAAATGAATGTTCTAGTGTCAAAGTGCCTTTTGGGCTGTAAGTGTAGGTACGATGGAGATGATAATAAAATAAAGGAAATTAATCAGATAAGAAAAAACAACCCTAGCCTTAATTTTATAGGAATCTGCCCTGAAGTAGAGGGAGGAATGGAGATTCCAAGAAAGCCTTGTGAGATAAAAAATAAAAAAGTTATTAATGAAGATGGGGTCGATAAGACTCTATTTTTTAAAAAGGGTGCAGAGATTTCTAAGAAAAAAGCTTTAAAAAATAATGTGAAAGTTGCCCTACTTAAGGCAAAAAGTTCATCTTGTGGGAAAGACTATATCTATGATGGATCTTTTTCAAAAAAACTTATAAAGGGAGATGGAATAACTTGCCAAGCTTTAAAAGAATGTGGTATAATAATTTTCAATGAGAAAGAAATTGATGAGTTTTCTTCTTATATTATTGGAAATTTTTCCTAGTTTATATCCTAAATCAAGCCAATCTTACAAAAGGTTAAAAACTTTTAAAAAAGATTTGACAAAAGTATTTAAAGGCTGTATACTATATATTGTCGTTAGGACATCGGGGTGTGGCGCAGTTTGGTAGCGCGCGTGGTTTGGGACCATGAGGCCGAAGGTTCGAATCCTTTCACCCCGACCATTTTATTGCAAGCTTGCGCTTGCTTTTTTAGTTGTAATACGTAAATTTTCCCTTTTAAATGCACCATGTGGTGCTTTTTTTATATGTATTTTTAAATAACTTTTTAATAAATAACATTAAAGTTTAGTCAATATTATTTTTTATAATTTAATTGTATTGATTAAAATATTATATAATTAAAACTTATATATATTGCATTTTATAATCAATTATGACACTTAATACTAATACCTATTTAATTCCATATATTGTATCCAATCTCTATGAGTTATACTTTTAACCATTTCTTTAGTAAGGTGATTTATAGTTTCACATAATCTATTTACAACATCTGTTAATGAATGAAAAAACTCATTTCTAAATC
>NZ_JAXDSU010000101.1:0-3821 GCF_034090325.1 Anaerococcus porci | reverse complement strand
ATTCTTTCAATAGTTGAAGCTATATCGACAAATACAGAGCTTGCAACTGTAGTTAGATTCTCACCATTTCTAAGTCTTTTATAATGTGATTTCCTTAAGTTTTGCTCAAGAAGATCAAGGTTAGCTTCATCCTCTTTTAGTTTTTCATAAAGTGCTGAATCTTCCGACTCAAATACTTCTATTGAATTAACATAGTTGTTTATAACCAAGTCATATATCTTATTTAAATCCTCTAAAGCTTCCTCATTATATTTTTCATTGGCCTCATTTATTTCGTCAAAATACTCTCCCAAATTTTGAGCAAGATCTGAGACTCTTTCCACATTTATTTGTACTTGTAAGTAGTTATGTATTTCACCTTCAAGCTCACTTACTAAATTCGACTTAGATATATCAAGTATATATTTTTGAATCTTAGTATCCATCTCATTTACTAAGGCTTCTGCTTGATTTGCAGTGGAAAGGTCATTTTTATCTCCACTATTTAGATATTTACGAGTAGCCTTAATAGTTTCAAGAGCTATCTTACTTTCCTTAATAATAGCAGACTTGGCCTGGTCTAAGGCTGCAGCTGGAAAGGTATTAATTAAACTTTCTTCAAGTTCAATATCCTTAACATCAGAAAAGATTGAATCCTTACCAGGTATAATTTTATGAAGTACCCTTGATACTTGCCTAATAATTGGTAAGAATAAAATCATACCAACAAAGTTAAAGCTAAAATGTGCCACTGCTATAGTCATCATTGGATTAAGCGAAAACTTATCAGATACAAAAGTTACAAATCCTTGGTAAGGCACCAACAATATTAAAAATATGATTGATACCAACACATTGAAAAGTACATGAAACAAACTTGTTCTTTTAGCAGATAAAGAACCACCCAAAGAAGCAAGAACTCCTGTTATACAAGTACCAATATTGGCACCAAATAAAAACCCAAGCGATAAGCTAAGCCCTATTGCCCCAGATGCATAAAGAGATTGGACAATACCAATAAAGGCTGATGATGATTGGATAAGTGCTGTAAGTAAAGCACCTACTATAACCGCTATAAGTGGATTTCTTCCTAAAGATGTAACTATATCTTCAAAGCCAGGGATATTCTTAAGTTCTGCTAGGCTATCTCCCATCATCTTTAGACCTATAAATAAAAGTCCAAAACCAACAAGAATTTCTCCAATATATTTTCCCTTCCTTTTTTTAGAAAATAAAAACACGATTACACCTATAAGGCATATAAAATAGGATAAGTAGTCTAGGTTAAAACCAATCAAAATGGCAGTCACAGTTGTACCTATGTTGGCACCCAAAATGACACCAATAGCTTGCTCAAGACTCATTACACCTGCCCTAACAAAGCTTATGGCGATAACTGTAGTTGCTGATGAAGATTGAATTAAACCAGTAATAAGTACTCCCACCAATACTCCTTTGATTGGATTAGATGTGTACTTTTCTACATATCCCCTCAATTTTGGTCCAGCAAAATTAGTAAGGGCATCTCCCATAAGGTTGATACCAAATAAAAATATTGCAAGCCCTCCTGCAATCAGATTCCATTGCAAAGACGATAATGTCGATAATTGCATAATTCCTCCATTTAATAATATTCAATTTACAAGATTTTAACAAAAATCTCACCTTAATATAATATTATCATAAAAGGAATAAAACAACAATTGAAATTTAAATAATTTAAAAGCCTATTCTTTTTTTTGATTTATCAAAGTAAAGAATATTATTAGAAATTATCTTTTAGTGTAAAATATAAATGTAAGCTTATTAAATTAAAGAAAGGATAATTATGGATTTAAATTTAAAAGATAAAGTAGTACTCATAACAGTATCAACAGGTGGAATAGGTAAGGCTATAACAAAGGCTTTTTATAAAGAAGGTGCAAAACTTGCCCTTACATCTACTAGAAAAGAAAAGGTAGATAAACTAATAGAAGAATTGGGAAATCCACCAGAAGATAAGGTTCGTGGTTATGTATTAGATATAACAAATGAAGAAGAAGTAAAAAGGGTAACAGATCAAGTAGTTAAAGATTTTGGCACTCTTTATTCCCTAGTATCAAATGCTGGAAACAATGGAGACTACCAAGAGATAAAAGATTCAACAAAAGAAAATTATGACAAAGTATTTTCTATAAATGTGTATGGTGTTTTATATTCTATGAAATATGCCATTCCTTATATGTTAGAAAATAAAAAAGGTTCTGTTGTAGTTCTTGGATCAGAAGGATCTTACGTAGGAAGTCCAGGAATGGGAGCCTATGTAGCAAGCAAGCACGCAGTAGCAGCCCTTGTTAAGACCTTAGCTACAGAAGTAGGCGGAAGTGGAATTCATGCAAATTATATCGCACCATCTGCAGTAGACACTGATATGATGAGAAGAATAGAGAAAAATACATTTGGTGATAGTAAAACTCCAGAAGAAGCTGAAAGATTCTTTGCAGAAGCATCATATGATAAAAGATATGCAAAGCCAGAAGAAGTAGCAAATGCAGCCTTATATCTAGCAAGTGAAGTATCAGCACATATGATGGGATGGGGTCTTAGACTTGATGGCGGAAAACATATATTATAAATATAATAAAGAAGGTGCCTCTTGGCACTTTTTACATATTTCTATTTACCCAAATAACTTCTTAAACATATCATCTTGTTCCTTAAAATGAGATACAAACCCTATAGGGATTTCATTATTAGTAGCCTTAATAATCTCTTTTGCTCCTCTTTCTTCAAATGCCCCACAAAGCTCAATTACATCAATATCTTCTTTTTTTAATTTAATGGCTATATCTTTTGCCATCTCTAAATTTCTTACTCCAATAATTTGTGCATTATTATTTTTTCCTATACACTTTCTATCAACAATTGGATCAAAAGGACCCATAATGATATATGCAAATTTCATAAACTCTCCTTATAAATTTTAAAAATCATCTACTCTTATTAATATTTTTATAAATACTATATTAGCTTTTAAATTCTAATCTAATATTTTATATATAAGCTGGAAAATCCTTTAAAATAGTTTTAAAAGTATATTTTTTAATAAAAAAGAGCCTTTAGGATTACTTTAAAATCTTAAAAACTCTTGATTATAACATTTTTAAAAACCTATTTTATTTTTCAAATTATTAAGACTCAGTAGTAGAATCTTATGATTCTTTTCCATTAGAATCTTCATTTTTCCTAGAATTTATAAATTTAGTTACTTCCGGCATAAGTTCATCACTCATAATTTCAAGAATTTTTTCCATGGTTTCTATGTCTTTTTTATCAACTCTTTTTCTCAGTCTATCTAAGACCAACTCTATATAAGAATTTTTCATATTATAATACTCATAAAATTTTTCTGTACATTCTAGATAATATTCTCTTCTGTCTTCTTCGGATTGAATTTTTTTAAGATAGCCCTTTTTTATTAAAGCAGATATTTTATAAGCAATATTTGGATGAGAGCATTCAAGAAATTCAGTAACATCACTTACCCTTGGTCTATTTAGTGCATGTATAACTTCAATGGTAAAAGTTTCAGTTGCTGTCAATGTTGCCTCCCTATCCTGTAAGTTGGCAAACATATTTTTATATAAATTCAACTTAAATTTTTCATATACTTCATCAAATATTTTTTCCAAATTATTATACATTTTTCCTCCTATTTCAAAGCAAAGGATATTTCACAAGTCATTACAATTTCCCCATCTCTTATAATATTACCCTTTCCAATACCGAGATTTTTTACTATTTTCATCATCTCACAAGTTATTTCCAAATAATCTCCTGGTTTTACTGGCTTATAAAATCGT
>NZ_JAXDSU010000051.1:0-2407 GCF_034090325.1 Anaerococcus porci | reverse complement strand
ACTATTTGTTTTTTTGAACTTGCTATTGGTATTATCTTTTCCAATTACTATGTTCATTGGAAATTTAATTTTCAAATAGCTGGTATAAAAAGTGAAGAACAGAAAAATAATTAAAAGCATATATGTAGTAGTTATTGTTTTAGCAATATTTAAACTTTTCAAATTAAATATTAGTAACTATGAGCAATTTTATCAATTATCTAATTATGAAATGGCTTCTAAACAATTAAATAAAATAAATTGGCAAGATATTAAAGGTAAAGACGGAATATATTTATTGACATCTAAAAATTGTCCATATTGCTTACGTTATATAAGTAACGGAGTAGGTTTAGTAAAAGAAAATAGAGAACTTAATCTATCTGAAAATATTGTAGACTTAGATATAAATGAATATTTTAATAATACCAAACTCAATGAAATATTAGATGAGTATGGTGTTGATACTATACCTTGTATAGTGGTCATAAAGAATAATGAGATAAGAATAATAAATTTTGAAGATATTCAAAATTATTAAATATAAGTATTTAAATATGAATAATCATAATTAACAAAATTCACATAGTAGGAAATGGGTAGGGGTGGGAATCAGTTTAGATATTATATGGAGTCAGGATTAGAACAAGTAGGAGGAAGAGAATGTTTGAAAAGATAAATTTAGGTAACAATGAAAAAATGAACTCATCAGAAAGTTGGCAACCTTGCATGTGGTGTGACTATCCAGAAGATACGTGCGCTGATTTAGGGTGTATTTTTTGCGATGGAAACAAAGATGATATCATAGGAAACTAAGTAACTAAATAGAATTATAGTAAATCTAGCAGTATGTAAATAACATATTCTGGCTCCATATTATATTACTATGTATAGAAGGAGGAATGGATGATTACATCAGGTTTTATAAAACTCAAACATAATAACAACAAATACATTTTTGATTATGATAATGTGTCAATAATAAGAATTGATGACAAAGTAGAAAAATTTTTAAATTTAATGCAGAAGTATGAATGGGAAGAATTAGAAAATAAATCATCTATGTATATGACTAAACAGGAATATAGAAAATTAATAGAATCTATGAAATCTATGGGTTTTTTAAGAGAAGCAGAATTTGAAGGTAAACAACACTATGATTCTAGCAATAAAATTTCATCGATAACATTGATGCTTATTCAAGGCTGTAACTTAGCATGCAAGTATTGTTTTGGTGATGAAGGTAGATATAATCACACTGGATTTATGGATTCAGACACGGCTAAACAATCAATAGATTTTTTAATTGAAAATACAAATAGTGATAAACTTAATATTATATTTTTTGGTGGAGAACCGTTATTAAGATTTGATCTGATTAAAGAAATAGTAAATTATTGTAAAATCAAAGAATCAACCAATAAATTAAAATTTTATTTTAGTATGACAACTAATGGTACATTGTTAAATAAAGAAGTAAATGAATTCATCATTGAAAATAAAATTAATACAATGATTAGTATAGATGGAGACTTAAACGATAATAGTGATAGGGTTTATCAAAATGGCAATCAAGCATACAATGACATTATAGAAAATACTTTATACTTAAGAAATAAAGGCTTACTATCGGCTAGAGCTACCATTACTCCTAGAAATTTAGATATGGTTAGAGTTTTTGAGCATTTAAATACCTTGAACTTTAAGAATATACCAATATCTGCCGCTGACAATTCTTTAGGAACACTTGAATATAAGAGGTATATTGATGAAAATATAAATCTTATCAATCAATTTAAAGATTATATTAAAAATGGAGAAATAGATAAAGCTAAGAAAGTAAAAATTCTATTCAGGGCATTAAAGCAAATACATTTTAGCAAAAAACAAAATTACCCTTGTGGTGCTGCTTTTAACTCAGTGGCTATTGATATTGATGGAAATATATATCCATGTCATAGGTTTGTATCGTATGATCATTATAATATAGGTAATGTATATTCAAATTGTATGCAGACTTCTAATTTCATAAAAAAAATCTTTAATGATAATAGCAAGCTTACTGAATGTAGTAGCTGCTTTGCTAAACATTTCTGTAGGTGTGGCTGCCCTTACGAAAATTATGAAAACACAGGTATTTTAAATAGACCTTCCAGTAGACAGTGCTATTTAAATAAAGTTATATTTATGAAATTATTATACTTATATATAGATTTAAGTGATTCTGAGATAAAGGCGTTATTTGAGTAGGTGATTAGTGTGGAAAAAATAATTAAAATAAAAAATCTTTATAAGAGTTATGGTAAAGGTTCAGTAAAAAATGAAGTTCTTAAAGATATAGATTTAAATATTAATGAAGGTGAATTTGTTTCTATAATGGGAAAATCTGGATCTGGAAAGTCTACACTTTTAAATATAATAGCTACTA
>NZ_JAXDSU010000031.1:0-8546 GCF_034090325.1 Anaerococcus porci | reverse complement strand
TTCCGCTTCTTTAGCAGTAGTTCCAGTTATATTAAGTTTCCCTTGAATAGCATGTATTGCTTGATATACATCTGATAAATTATTGATATCATATTTTACACCAGTTATCTTTTGAGCATCAGCCAAAAGACGCTCCATTTCACTCTTAGTGCCAGAATATCCTAATTTCAAGTTGTCCAGCATTGTGTAATTAGAACGGCTAAAGCCTTGATATGCATTCTGTATATCCTGCATAGAAGTGCCCATTTTATTGGAATTATCTGCCATATCCACCATAGCCATATTAGCAACCTCAGCTGCCTTTTGAGTATCTCCACCTAGCGAAGATATTAAGGATGCTGAAAAACTTGTTACATTTTCCATATAAGAATTGGCAGATAAACCAGTTGTCTTAAAAGATTCTTGGGCATATTTTTTTACAATATCAGCACCTTTTGAAAACTTTGTATCAAATAATGTTTCAATACCACCTATAGATTGCTCTAGCTTCCCACCTTCCAATACTGAGGATTTTATTCCACTTGCCAAGGCTTGTCCTACTTTTGTGCCAATTGCAAGTTTTGTAAAAGTTCCTAAAAGACCACTTCCAAGACTAGATCCCGAATCTTCCCCAGCACTTTTCGATTCAGGTTTTAATATTTTGGATACACTTCCCTTTATTCCTCTAGCAGAGGGTATAATTTGCACATAAGCCTTACCTATTTCAGTTGGCATTTTTTCCCTCCTTCATAATTCTTTCTCTTTCTTTCATAAAATCCTCACCAGATGTAAAGCCATTAATTTTATTTTCCATATTATCCAAAATTAACTTAGGATAATTTATTCCTTTTTCAGCATCTTTCGTCTTAGAATAAACAAGAAGAGAAAGTCTATCTTGAATGCCAGCCAAAAGTAACTGATTAGGACTTAAAATATTTTCACTCATTTTTAATTTGATCCTTGAATCATCTCTAAGACCACAAGCTAAAATAGCTAGCTTATTTAAAGCTAGCTTTTTGTAATCAAAGATATTATATGTTTCTGCCAAATCACAAATGAGAGCTTCTTCATCAAGCTTTATCATCTTGGCAAGGACTATAAGTTTTTTAATTTAGGATTGGATAGCATATCCTCAACTTCTTTTATTACATTTTTTACAGGAACTCTCTTTGTCTTTTTATCCCTAACATAATTTATTAATGCTTTTTTTTGCTTTTCTCCAAGTAAAATTATTAAAGCTTTAGATAAACCAGCTCCATTATCCATAACTTTTTCTAAATTTTCTATAAATTCAAAATCTGTTATTACATTTTCATCTATGCTATATCTAAAGCCACTTTTAGTTTTGCCTTTAATCATTCTGCAGCACCTTTCTTAAGTATATATTCATAATGATTGTTACCTTCTGTATCTGGAAGACAAGAAACTGTAACAGCATATCCAACAGCATCTTCGTCTGTGTATTCAATATCATCCATTTCTTGGATAATTGCATTAGGAGCTACTATTCTTTTCATAACTCCACCTTGATAAACCATATCTATTACCAAAGTATGAGCCTTTGTTTGTTTTGAATTTGCCTTTAAGGTTATACCAGTTTCCAAAGTTCCTGATACATTTTCTTCACCATATACATATTTAAGTACATCAAGGTTCATGACCTCAATTAATTTAAATTGTAAAGTGTCCTCTTTTCCTTTAGAAATAACTAAAACAGTATCTCCACCCCAAGCCTTAATTTTATCTGAATCTGAAGAATTGGAATTTGTTAGTCCATCATCAGAAACATATCCTAACTCTTTAAATCCTGTTAATTCACTTTTGGCATCTTTTGGAACAGCTACACCATCATAGCCTACAAAAATAGCTCCACCTATTTTAGGTTTTCCTGTACTTGTATTATTAGTATTTGCCATAAAATATCCTTTCTAATATATTAGTTCTAAAATCGCTTGATATCTGTATTTTTTTGTGCTAGTATCAGTAAAATTATAATTAGAATTTAACTTAACATTAGCATCTTCGAACATCATCATATAATCTAGCAATTTATTATTTAATTTCAAAGCTTCTGTCAGAGTTTTCCCATAAGATTGAAAAGCATATGTTGAATGGTTTATTGTATTTTTAATATAACCACCAGTTTTTTCAAAAATAACAAAACTGTCAGGTTCATTTTCCCTATGCTCAACCCATACTGGAACTTTCAAAGCTTTTTCCAAATAATTTTTAATCTTTTTTTCTATCATCCCAAAGCCTTTATAAGAGTATTAGTTTTTAAATTTCTATAAAAAGTATCTTTATCATTAGTAACAACTTTAACATTTGCCCTAACACTACCGACTCCACTTTTGGTTTCCCAAATTCCGTCAGCCCTGTTAGCTACTTCTTGTCCACGTTTTTTTAATTCTTCTTGTATTCCTGGACATTTTAAAAGCTCTTTTACTCCATCAGAATTTAATTCAAATTTAAAATCACTCATAACTTTCTACATACACTTTCTTATTCCAATTAAGAGGGATAAGGTCATCTATTCCCTGCATTTCTTTCCCAAAAACTCTCCATCTTTGACCAAAAAATCTAACTTCTTGTCCCTCCCATTTGTTTTTATCTCCTTTAGGGATTGCAAGAGTATAAACAGCCTTTTTACCATAAAGATTAGTTGTAGATAAAATATCATCTGAACTAGTAGGAACGACCAAAACATTTTCAACTACAATTTCCTTATCTTCATAAATAAGACTTCCTAACTCATCTTCAATAGGATCACTCTTCGAAATCAAAATCACAGGGATTCCCTTTATTCGTGTCATAAAAATCTATCACCCCATATCTTTGTGTTTTTAGACCAAGTTTTGCAAGTTCAGAATCTTTTATAAAAAGACCCCCTCCAGGCACTAAAAAAGTACCTGACCAAGAATAACCCAAGGCTGATTCACTCGTTTGAGTCATAGGCTCTTGATCTGTAGAAGTCATAAGTGTTCTTGAAACCACATCAATAACTACTGATTTTAAAACATTAAAAAAAGTAGGTGACTCAGACATTTTATCCAAGTCCTTACCTACTCTTTGAGCTTTTAGTTTTAAATTATCAATAATTATTGGAATTAAATTTTCTACACGATCAATTTCTTCTTGACTTAAAGGTCTCCAAAGCTTAATCACATCATTACTTGTTATCTTTTCCATTCTTAGTCTCTTTTCTTACAGGCTTCTTTTTTACTTCTTCTATATCCTCGCCTTTTAATTCATTGGTGCTATATATTATAGCACCAGTTCTTTTATTTTTATAAATTTTCATATATAGACTTAACCTTCGGATTTTTCTATAATTGCAAAATGGTTTGGTTCAAGAATTGACCAACCTAAATAAGTTTCGCTTCTTAAATAGATTTGGTTGTGTCCTTTTAAGTCTTGACCTGAATTATCTGGATCACCATATTTGATTATTTCAAATGGAATTTGTTTTGCATAACCCCATTTAAAACCATTTTCAAAATCTCCAACTATAGCTTTAATTTTAGAACCATTACCAACTGTAGAATGTATATCAACAGGAATCCCATTAATAGAGCTTGGTTTAGCACCCCATCTTAACTCTGGGAATAATCTATCACCAGCATCATTATTATTTTTTTGTTTTGCTAAACATGATGAAAAAGATGGATCCATAGCAAGACCTGTAACATCACCTTCAGCTGCAATAACAAGTTGAATAGCTTCTTCCATGTTTGTATCAGGGTCTTTCTCATTAAAGGTTGTTTTTTGAGTTACCTTATGAGCTATATCGTTGTTATTTATAATATTAGAAACTTCACCAGTTCTTGGATTAATTCCATGTATACCCATCAAATCAATACCTTTAGCTAGTTTTTTAGCATAACCATCAGTAAAAGCACCTAATATATTAAGTTTTTCTTCTTCTGTAGCATATAAAAACTCATCAGTAATTCTTGCACCATATTCAACTTTTATTGGAACAATAACTCTAGTTGCAAGGGACAAACCACCCTCACTTTTCTTTCCACCTTCAGCAACAATATCAATTTCTTTATCCATTGAAAAAACAAATTCCTTATTACCATTAAAAGCTATAGGAACTTGTTTGGATAATTTTGTTAAAGTTGAGTATCCTTTAACTTTGCTAATTAAATTATTTACAAGTTTTGGTTCAAATAAATTATTTCTGGTTGTTGTCATTTTATTCTCCTTCTAAATCTAAACTATTTAATAATGATCTTAAACCACTATCATCATCTTTTATTTCATTAACATTTTTAAGAGGTACTACACTAGGATTAGAATTCTTTATAAAATTTGATAAACTTTCTGCATCCTTTCTCATACTCTCTTCATCTTCACCTTGAATTCTATTCGAAAGATTAAAAGGTAAACCACAATCAACAGCTATTTTTCTTTTTAAATCTTCTCTCTTATAAGATTCTATTGTTTTATTAAGACCTGTAATTTGTTCATCTTTTTCTTTCATACTTTCAAGACTTTTCTTGTACTGACCAACTTCATTTTTAAGATTAGAATTTTCATCATTAAGACTTTTTAAAGAACTTTCATATTCTTCCTTTGCTTCCTCTTTTGCCTTTTTGATTGCTCTTTCTACTCTTGGTTTAATTATTGCGTCAAGTTCTTCTTGACTTTCAATTACTTTAAAATCGCTCATTTTCTACTCCATTTCCCCGTGTCCGGTAATTTTATATTAAAAAAGTGACTGTCAACTATTAGTTAACACCCACTTCTAATATCAATAATAAATTTTTTGTTTTATTTTTTTCTTATTTTCCTTACAAACCCAATGGGCAAGCAAGCATGAATCCATCAAACTTATATCCATATCATCAAATTGAGATTTATATCCAAAACCACCAGATGAACCGATATTTCTTTTTTCACAGTTTGTTACAACTTGTTTTAAAGATTCTTGGTCGTTATGTAGGATACTTTCTTCAAAAATCGCTCTTTCCCACATGGCATTTGCTTTTATAACTTCTTTTACCGTTGGTAATATAGGTTCTTTTAATTTCAAATCTTTCATTTCACTAGCTAAAATATTTTGACCACTAGCACCATCAACTACTACCTTTTCAATATCAGCCGACTTTAAAAAATCCAAAATCCACCTATCACCATTTCTTACACTTTGGCAATCCAAAGACTCTATAAATATTTTTCCTTCATCAGTTTTGACGGCTATAGATAAAGCTACATTATTTCCATCTTGACCGTATTTTATTCCAACATACAAACCACCAATCAAATTAGGTAATTCATCAATTTTTAATCTATCCCAGTCAGTTAGAGATATGGCAGATTTTTGGTTATATGATATCCAAAGACCTAATCTTTGTATGTTAAAATCTAAATCATCAGTACCAATTTCATCTTCAACGATTCTTTCAGTAAAAATTGTTCCTAAAGATGGGTTGGTTTGATACCAAGCTTCAACATCATGAGGATTAGTATTTTCATCAACACTCCATTCTGCCCAATAAAAATTCTTACTATCTCCAGATAAAACTTTCTTCCTAAAATTGACAAAAACCATTCCTGAAGATATGGGGGTTGGTGGGGTTCCACACATTATGGTTTGTGGGTTTTTGGATGAAGATACAACATATTTTAAGGCTGTCTCTTGATCATCAGTATATTCTTGAGCTTCGTCTATTACCAATAAATCAAAACCTTCACCAAGTCCACCAGTAGAAGACCTAGTTCGAAACTCTACTCTTCCACCTGTTTCAGGAATTTCAACTCTTTCTTGACCCTTGGCTTTTAACGACCTATAATCAACTCCACTTTCATCCAAAACCCTACAAAGCCTCTCCCAAGCACTGTGAGATGTTGATACTCTATGGGCTGTATGATTTATTTCTTCTCCCATAAAAAGACCATATAACTCACGCATAACAATTATTTCGTTTTTTCCATTACGTCTTGGTAATGAATACCCACATTTGGTGTGTGTCCACAAATTATCCTTACCATAAGCTAATATATCTTTTAATAAGATTTTTTGCCATTTTTGAGCTTTACGACCACTCTTTTCATAAAAATTAACAGCCTTTTTATAGTCGCTCTTTTTGTAAGGTAGAACAACTTTTTTAGTAGGCTCTTGATTACCTAATCTTTTTTTCATCCTACCTCCTAAATAAAAGCTAGCAGTTTTACGACATGCTTAGGTCAAAATCTCCAACAAAAAAGCACCACTAAATAGCGATGCTTTAACTTTTACTTATTTTCTTTCTAAACCATTCTTCCAATTTGCAATATTACAAAGTAAATTCCAGCCTTCCCTATGATTAATATTCAAATCATTAACAGGCTTATCTAAAAAACCTAACTTAACATATTCCTTAGAAATAATATAATCAAATTCCATTCTCATCTGTTCATTCAAACTAAAATTATTAGTAATTTGCCTAATCATTTTTAAATTCATCAATTCTTTAAGAATTTTCATATCAGAAATTGGCTCAAAATATTTATCCTTAAAATACTCATCCAAAAATTCCTTACATTCCTTTAACTTCCTAAAATTATCAATAATATTAAAAACATCATCCTTATACAAAACATACAAAGAACACATTACATCCTCATAATCAGTATTTTCCCTTTTAAAATCCTTTAACTTATTATAAGTCAAAAGCTCCCCAAGAGAATTTTCCCTGATATATGCACCAACACTAGACCTATCATACCCACAAAGAAAAGCCAAATCCTTAATAGTCATACAAGGTACACCTTGGTAGCTTTTGTTTTTTATTTTGTAAGGTTCATTATTACTTATTTCCTTTAACCTAAAATATGAATTAACAAGTTGTCTTTGAACTTCCCAAGCTAAATCATCAGTAAAAGATTTTACTAACATTAGGTATCCGCTTTCTGTGAAGAGATAACCACCTCTAGGATTATTAAATCCAGCTCGACGAATTTCGTCGCTCTTGCATTTTTCAGTAGTTACATTGTAAAAATCTACGTTTTCTATAAAATGTTTCTTATTTGTTCTAAAATTTCTACTAGCTGTACCTTCTGGTCTTTCGTGTACCAAATCTATATCTTTGAAAGTCACTACTGGTTCATTGTTGTATATTTTTCTTTCAATACTATTGTTATTAATACTTATACTATTCATTTTAGCTCCTTTTTAATTGAAAGAAACCGCTATTTATAGTACAATGTTGGTAAGGAAACATTGTATTTATATTTATAAACAACGTTTCTCTGCAACGATGGTTGAGTGGCTAAACTTATAACCATCGTTCTTTTTTTACTTATTTTTTTCTTTAATAATTTTTTTTATATATTCTTCAATGATTTCTTGCATACTTTTATTATTTTCTAACGCATATAGTTTAAATTTTTTGTGCAATTCATCATCAAGCCTTACCGTAATAGTTTTCATCTTGACCTCCTGATTTAAATTATACATTCAATCATTCAATCAGTCAAGAAAATAATTAAACATTAGATAAAAAGATTTTACTAACATTAGGTATCCGCTTTCTGTGAAGAGATAACCACCTCTAGGACTATTTATTCCAAAGCGACGAATTTCGTCGTTTTTGTATTTTTCAGGTTTTAGAATAAAATAATCTATATTTTCTATAAAATGTTTCTTATTTTTTCTAAAATTCCTACTCGCAGTATCTTGTGGTCGTTCATGCACTTTGTCTATATCCTTAAAAGTAATTACTGGCTGATTATTAAAAATTTTTCTTTCTACATTTTGATTATTAATTTTAACTAAATCATTCATTTTTTGTCCTTTCATTGAAGAAATTACAATAAAAAGGTATATTATTATAGAACAATTTTGTTGTTCATTTGTCATTGAGTTCCACATGAAAGTGTGGGCTCTTTTTATTATAAATCTTCCTTTAACTTCTTTATGCCTATTCTTGCACTTTCAGTTCTTGTTATATTATATTTCTTTGCATATTTTCTTAATATATCACTTGCCTCTCTATCTAACCTAACATTTAAAGAATCTACCTTTGGGTTATCAGTAGGTCTACCCATCTTCTTTTTTTCTTCTTTCACATATCACCCTTGCCTTTCTCTCGCTCTAAAGTATAATAAAACCATCAACTAAGGGGAGCGAGTCCCCGTTGATGTCTTGTTATTATAGAAGTTCTACTTTTTAAGTAGTTCTTCTATTTTTTTGATTGCTTCATCTAAGTCTTTGCTTTCTTTTAATATTTCTAATATCTTTCTTGTTTGATTCTCTTCAACGACTTCTTTCAATAATTCGCTTGTATTCATATCTTCCATATTTTCTCCTCCCTCTCGCTCATACTCGTAAGATATTTCCTTACTGTAATTATATTATATACTTATGCGACGCATAAGTCAAGCACTTTTAAAACTTTTTTATTTTTTCGCAAGCAAAAAAGGAGGGTTTTTATAAATTTATTTTTAAGTATCTAATCTAATTCCACAAAGACATTATAGCTCTTGCCTCTTTAATCAGATTAATTAGTTTTTTCATTCTTGAATTATCTCTTAAATAAGCTATCCCGTCACCTGTTATTTGTAGCTTGGATAAATCA
>NZ_JAXDSU010000081.1:0-4266 GCF_034090325.1 Anaerococcus porci | reverse complement strand
TTTAGAAACTATGCTTTGATAAATACTATAATAACTATAATGATTTATTCTATGTTTAAGCTATATAGGATGATATTAGAGTATGCATCTTACAATGAGTTAATAAAAATAACGGAAGCAGTTATCTTGTCATTACTAGTTCATATTTTAGGTATAACAATATTTGTACATAGGATGCCTATATCTTATTTTATCTTTGGGTTTTTAATCCAATATGTTCTTACAGTCGGTCTAAGATTTTCCAAAAAAATGCTTATCCAAGGAAGATATAACGCAATTGAAAAAAATCCTAAATTTAAAAGAGCAATAATAGTAGGAGCAGGATCTGCTGGACAGACTATAAAAGAAGATATAAATAAATCTAATAGGCAAGAAAACACTCAAATAAATGTAATAGCCTTTATAGATGATAATCCAGGCAAAAAAGGTCAATACATAGATGGAGCGATGGTATATGGTGGAAGAAATGATATAAAAGATCTAGTAGTAAAAGAAAATATAGATATTATATTAGTTGCCTTACCATCAGCACAAAGTGACCAAAAGAAAGATATTCTCAAGATATGCAATAGTACAGGATGTGAAGTTAAAATTCTTCCAGGTCTTTATCAGCTAGTTCAAGGAAAGATTTCAGTATCAAGGATGAAAGACATACAAATAGAAGACCTTCTTGGACGTGAGCCTGTAAAGGTATTTAACAATGAAACATTTGAATATCTTAATGATAAAGTAGTCTTAGTTACAGGTGGAGGTGGCTCTATAGGCTCAGAATTATGTAGGCAAATTGCCCAATATGGTCCCAAAGAGCTTATAATCTTTGATATATATGAAAACAATGCTTATGAGATAGAGCAAGAGCTTAAGAGGAATTTCAAAGATTTAAACTTAAGAACACTAATAGGTTCTGTAAGGGACTACAATAGAGTAAAACATGTTTTTGAAAAACATAGACCTGACATTATATTTCATGCGGCAGCTCATAAGCATGTACCTTTAATGGAAGTAAGTCCTATTGAAGCCATAAAAAATAATGTAAGAGGAACCTATATAGTTGGCCTTTTGGCACTTATGTATGATGCTAAAAGATTTGTACTTATATCAACAGATAAAGCGGTAAATCCAACATCAATAATGGGAGCTACAAAAAGAGTATGTGAGAAAATAATTCAAGGTCTAAATGATGTAAAAAAAGACCAAGAATACTCAAAACTTTCAAAGATAATTGAAAGAGATGGGGATCATACTATAGTAATAGATCCATCAAAAGAGCTTGAAGGAAAAAATCCTACTACGGAATTTGTAGCAGTAAGATTTGGTAATGTATTAGGGTCCAATGGTTCAGTTATACCCCTATTTAAAAGACAAATTGCAGAAGGGGGACCTGTCACAGTAACACATCCTGATATTATAAGATATTTTATGACAATAAAAGAGGCTGTAAAACTAGTACTTCAAGCAGGCTCAATGGCCAAGGGTGGAGAAATTTTTGTCCTTGATATGGGAGATCCAGTAAAGATAGATACCCTTGCAAGAGAGCTTATAAAACTATCAGGATATGAACCTGATATTGATATAAAAATAGTGTACACAGGTCTTAGACCTGGTGAAAAACTTTATGAAGAAAAACTAATGGATGAAGAATGCCTTGAAGGAACAGAAAATAAGGGAATAGCCATAGGAAAGCCACTTGAGTTTTCAAGGGAAGATTTCTTTGAAAAACTTGATAATATTATAAACCAAGACCACATAGATGATATAAATATATTTGAAACTATAAACACTTTGATAAGCACTTTTATAGGGGAAAAAGAAAAGTAGGAGAGTATATGTTTAAAGATAAAGATGAATTTAGACCATTAGAAAACAAAGCTTGGCTTTCATCACCTACTATGCATGGTGATGAGTTAAAATATATGCAAAAAGCATACGAAACTAATTGGATGTCAACTGTTGGAGAAAACATTAATATAGTTGAAGAAGAAATAAGCAAAATTCTTGAATCAAAATATACAGTAGGTCTTTCTGCTGGAACAAGTGCCTTACACCTTGCAATGAAACTTGCAGGAATAAAAAAAGGCGATAAAGTATTTTGTTCTGATATGACCTTTGCAGCAACTGTGAACCCAATTTTATATGAAGGTGGAATTCCGATATTTATAGATACAGAATATGATACTTGGAATATGGATCCAAAAGCTTTAGATAAAGCCTTCGAACTATATCCAGAGGTTAAAGTAGTGGTTATGGTAAACTTATATGGAGTTCCAGCAAAAATTGATGAAATAAAAGAAATATGTAAAAAACATAGAGCTTACCTAGTAGAGGATGCCGCAGAATCATTTGGTGCAAAATATAAGGGAGTTCAAACAGGAACCTTTGGAGATGTGTCTATAATTTCCTTTAATGGAAACAAGATTATAACAGGTTCATCAGGGGGTATGCTAATCTCAGATTCAAAGCATGATATAGAAAAAGCAAAAAAATGGTCAACCCAATCAAGAGAAGATGCTCCATGGTACCAACATGAAGAAGTTGGATACAACTACAGAATGAGTAATGTTATAGCAGGGGTAGTAAGAGGACAACTTCCATATCTTAATGAACACATAGAACAAAAAAGAAAAATCTATGAAAGATACAAAGAAGGATTAAAAGATTTGCCAATATCAATGAATCCATATGATAAGGAAAATTCAAAACCAAGTTTTTGGCTATCTTGTATGATAATAGATGAAGAGGCTATGTCAGAGCATGTAAGAAGTGACAAAAAAGCTTTATATATTAGGGAAGAAGGAAAATCCTCACCTACAGAAATCTTAGAAGTACTTGCAAAATACAATGCCGAAGGAAGACCTATATGGAAACCTATGCATCTGCAACCTATCTATCGAATGAATTCATTTGTAAATAGATTTGGAAATGCAAGAGCAATGTCAAATGCATATATAAAACATTCGCAAAAAGATGACGAAGGTAGAGCCTTTGATGTTGGAGAAGATATATTCAATAGAGGATTATGCTTGCCAAGTGATAACAAAATGACAGAAAATGATCAAGATAGAATTATTGAGCTTATTAAAGCTTGCTTTGAGTAGGAGTGAATATTGTATAGAAAATATTTTAAAAGATTAATCGATTTTCTTTTATCCTTAATAGGAATTATTATCATATGTCCTATTCTAATTATTTTAGCAATTTTAATAAAGCTTAATTCGAAAGGACCTATCTTATTTAAGCAAAAAAGATTAGGAGAAGGTGGAGAAGCTTTTTTTATTTACAAATTTAGAACTATGGTTGTAAATGCTGAAAATATAGGTGATGGACTTAAAGTTAAAAGCGAGAGTGACTCAAGAATTACCAAAGTAGGAAAAGTACTTAGAAAACTAAGTCTTGATGAGCTTCCCCAATTGTTTAATGTAATTGTTGGGAATATGAGCTTAGTCGGTCCAAGACCACCAGTTACATACCATCCTTATGATGGTTATGAAAATTATCCAGGATGGGCAAAAAAAAGATTTGAAGTAAAACCAGGTATAACAGGATACGCACAAGTCAAAGTCAGAAATAATGCTAGTTGGGACGAAAGAATAAAATATGATAATAAATATGTGAATAATGTAACTTTAGTAAATGATTTAAAAATATTAATAGAAACTATATTGGTAGTATTTAAAAGTAAAGACATATACAAGTCTTAAATTTGTTCGAATTATGAGAGGATATAAAATGGAAAACACTTTAGTAGGTAATAAAATTATTTTGAAATTAATAGAAAAGGAAGATATGAAAAAAAGAGCAGAATGGATTAATGACATAGAAATTCAAGCTACCTTAAACTATGATTTTCCGACATCAATCTCAAAAACTCAAGCATGGTTTCAAAAAGCACAAATGGATAGTTCTAGAAGAGAATTTTCTATATTTAATAAAGAAACAAATGAATATATTGGATTTTGTGGTTTATTTGATATAGACTATAAAGCAAGAAAAGCTGAACATCATTGCGTGATAGGAAATAAAGCATATCATTCAAAAGGTTATGGAATAGATGCTTATAAAGTTATAGTAAACTATGGCTTTAAAGAACTAGGATTAAATAGAATATATGCATTTCAAAGAACAAATAATATTGCTGCTCATAAATTAGTTGAGAAATTAGGTTGGACTAGAGAAGGACTTTTAAGAGAAGATCTTTATTCTCATGGTGAGATTAGAGACAGATATATAATATCTATATTAAGGTCAGAATGGAAAAATAATAAAATA